>CALAGB010000021.1 GCA_937891245.1 uncultured Thermomicrobiales bacterium
AGCTGATCGGCCAGCGCGACAAAGATGGAAATGTCATCGCGCTGGCCAAGAGCGCCTGGGATCCGCCGATCGACGGCGCCGATCTGACCCTCACGCTGGATAACTCCGTTCAATGGATCGTCGAGAAGGCACTCGACGACGCCATCGCGAAGCAGCGGGCCGCTGGTGGCACGATCATCGTGCAAAACCCGAAGACCGGCGAGATCCTCGCCATGGCGAACCGGCCGTCGTTCGATCCGAACAACTTCGACACCGTCAAGGACGCCCATCTCTTCGACAATCCGGCGATCGGCAGCGCCTACGAACCGGGTTCGACCTTCAAGACGCTCACGATGTCGCTCGGCCTCGAGGCGGGTGTCGTCACACCGAACACGACCCACAATGGTGGGCCGTATATGGTCATCCCCGGTGGTGAGAAGGTCTACAACGCGCTCGATGTCGACTTTGGACTCGAAACGATGACCGAAGTGCTGGAGCACTCGAGCAATCTGGGCGCCATGTGGGTGGCACAGCTGACTGGCGAGGATCGCTATTACCGAGGGCTGGTCGCCTTTGGCCTCGGGAATCCGACCGGGGTTGATCTTCAGGGCGAATCGGCCGGCATCCTTCCGCTACCGGGCGAAGCGAACTGGACCCCGGCGAGCTTTTACACCAATGCCTTCGGCCAGGGCCTGGCGGTCACGCCGCTGCAGTTGGTCAATGCCGTCTCGGTGCTCGCCAACGGCGGGCTGTTGATGAAGCCGCACCTCGTGAGCAACTATCGTGACAAGACGGGCGAGACGAAAATCGGTCCGACCGTCGTGCATCGTGTGCTCTCGGAAGCGACCTGTCGCACGATCACCGAGATGCTCACCACGGTGATGAACGTCACCTACGTCAAATACACCGTCCCCGGCTACGATATCGCAACCAAATCGGGCACGGCGCAGGTGCCGTCGCCGAACGGTGGCTATTATCCTGACAAGACGATCGGTTCGTTGCTCGGCTACGGGCCGTCCGACGATCCGCAATTCGCCGTGCTGGTCAAGATCGACGAACCGCAGGAGTCTCCGTGGGGGGAGACGGCGGCGGGCCCGGCCTATCAATCGATCTTCCAGCAACTGTTCATGCTCTATGGTATTCCGCCGACGAAACCGATAACGGCGACCGCTACACCGTCACCGTGAGCGGCCCGGTTCGTTCGGTGAGGGGCGGGACCGGACGGTTCCGTGGTAGAACGGCGTTTGCGCCAGCGGATCTCCCTGCCACGGTGCTGACTGATGGAGCGCATGGCGTGCGCGGTTGTCCGCGAAGGAACGAACGAAATGCGACGAGAAGGGGTGTGGTGGGGCGTGTCGAGGGTTGAGGCGTTCGGTCCAGCTATGCGAGCGTTTGCTGGATGAACGAATTCCTGATGTATATTGGCAGCGAACTTCGCCATCATAGCGTGCTCACGCACGACCCGCTGCATAACCTGGCGGCATCGCTGGCGATCTCGGCGCTCGCCTTCGTTCTGACCGTGCTGGTTGGGCGTCCGTATATCCGTTTTCTGAAGAAGAAGAAAATCGGCAAGCAGATACGTGTCGAGGGCCCGGAAGGCCATATGGTCAAAACGGGGACGCCGGCGATGGGCGGCGTCATGTTCACCTCAGTCGCGATTGTCTTGACGGTGATCTTCGATCTGGCCGGTCGCCTTTCAACGCTGCTCCCGATCGCCGTTCTAATCGGCTGCGGCATTCTCGGCGGCATCGACGATCTCTGGAACGTAGTGGGCGGCACACGGCACGGTATGGCGGCGCGCTTCAAGATGGCCTGGTTGCTGCTGTTTGCCTTCGCGACCGCGCTTGTGCTCTATTTCCCGCTTCATCTGCGCAGTATCTACGTGCCGGGCATCGGGAAATATGACATCGGGCTGATCTATATTCCGATCGTCGTACTGGTCGTGGCGGGTTCGGCCAATGCCGTCAACTTCACCGACGGGCTCGATTCGCTGGCCGGTGGCACGGCGGCGGTTGCCTTCGTCGCCTACGGCATCATCGCCTTCCTCCAAGGGCAGATTCAGATCGTCACCTTTTGCTTCACGATGGCCGGAGCGCTGCTCGGATTCCTCTGGTATAACGCGCATCCGGCACAGGTCTTCATGGGCGACACCGGGTCGCTCGCCATCGGCGCGGCGCTGGCGACCGCGGCGTTTATGACCGGTCAATGGCTTTTGCTGCCGGTCGTTGGGTTTGTCTTCGTGGCCGAAACGATCTCCGTTATGTTGCAGGTGAGCTATTTCAAGCTGACCGGCGGCAAGCGGATCTTCAAGATGACGCCGCTACATCATCACTTCGAGATGATTGGCTGGTCGGAGACGCAGATCACGCTCCGTTTCTGGTTGATCGGCATGATGGCCGGGCTGGTCGGCGTGGCGCTGGCGCTGCTGTGATGGGAATCGGTTGATGCGACCGCTTGCCGGCGAATTGAAGGGCAAACGCGCGCTGGTGATGGGGATCGGTACCCGTCAGGGCGGACTCGGTGTGACCCGTTACCTGCTGGATGCCGGGGCCGACGTTACCGTCACCGATCTGCGCGATGCCGCAGGGCTGGCCGAGACGCTACGCGAGCTCGAGGGGCTGCCGATTCGTTTCGTGCTCGGTGAACACCGGCGAGAAGACTTCGAACAGGCTGATCTCGTCGTGCGGAATCCGGGTGTGCCGCACGATTCGCCCTGGTTGAGCATCGCGCGCGACGCCGGCGCCTCGATCGAGATGGAAATGACGCTCTTCTTCCGCGCCTGCCCGGCCCCGATCATCGGCATCACCGGTACCAAGGGGAAGACGACGACCTCGACGCTCTGCGCCGCGATCCTGGCGAATGTCCGGGACGATACGGTGCTTGCAGGGAATATGGGCCGCTCGGCGCTCGCCTGTCTGCCTCAGATCACGCCGGAGACGCCAGTCGTCATCGAGCTGTCCAGCTGGCAACTTGAGGGCCTGGGAGAACACCGGCTCAGCCCGCATATCGCCGTCTTCACGAACCTGAGCCCTGATCACCTCAATCGCTACGACTCAATGGACGACTATCTCGACGCCAAGCTGAACATCGTACGTTACCAGCAGCCGGGAGATTGGTTCGTCGTGAATAAGGATGATGCCGCGGTGTGGGGTGTGCGTGACGCGAGTGCGGGACGCGTCGTTCCATTCTCGCTGCACGATGATGGTGATTCTGGGGCGTATCTAAGCGAAGATCGGCTCATCTGGCGTTCCGATGGTCAAGAACGGGAAATCGCACGTCGCATAGAGCTGCGCCTGGCGGGGTCGCATAACGTGGCCAACGCGCTGGCGGCGTCGGCCGCGGCCCTGCTCGCCGGTGCCGATCCTGAGCAGGCGCGAGTAGCGCTGCGCACGACCGACGGCGTAGCCGACCGCCAGGAGTTGGTCGCCGAGATCGACGGCATCACCTTCGTCAATGACACGACGGCGACGACACCGGCAGCGGTGGTAGCCGCACTCGAACGCTTCAGCGATCGGCCGGTTGTGCTCATCGCGGGCGGTTCCGACAAGGGCGTACCGTTGGGCGATCTGGCTGAGCGTATCGCACAAGCGGTCGAGCATGTCGTGCTGCTTGATGGCGCGGTGACCGGCGAACTGCAACGCCAGTTGGCTGCAGCCGGAGCGACAGCGGTCGATGGGCCGTTTGGCTCGATGGAGGAGGCGGTCGCGGCGAGCGTGCGTGATGCGACGCCGGGCGCGGTCGTGCTCCTCTCGCCCGGTTGTGCCAGCTTCGGCATGTTTCGCGACGAATTTCATCGGGGACAGGCGTTTCGCGACGCGGTCAATCAGATTCAGCAGCGTGCCGGAAGGGAATGCCCATGATCGCGAGCGCACGGAATGTCGGACAGAACCTGTTCACTGCTCTAACAGGCGGAGGCGCATCCGGCAAGCGGAAGGTGCATGAGCCGGACTTCTGGCTGATCGCGCTGATTCTGACGCTCGTCATGTTCGGGATCGTGATGGTTTTCAGTTCGAGCTTCGCCATCGGCATCCAGGAAGACGGCAACAGTTACTTCTTCTTGACGCGCCAGGCGATCTGGGCACTGATCGGCTTGTCCGGTATGGCAGTTACCGCGCTCGTCGACTATCACTTCTGGCGGCGCTTCTCGCTGCCGGCCTTGATCATGATCATTTTGCTCATGGCGGCGCTGGTGTTCATCCCCGGGCTCGGCACCGGGGGCGAGTCGTGGGGCGCCAAGCGCTGGATCGATCTCGGTCCGTTGTCGTTCCAGCCAAGTGAAGTTGCCAAGATTATCCTGGTGATTTATCTGGCAGACTGGCTCGGACAAAAAGGGAAGAAGATCCGCAATTTCAGTTACGGACTCATCCCATTCGCGCTCTTGCTCGGGCTGCTGGTTGGTCTGGTGATGTTGCAGCCGGATCTCGGGACGGCGATTCTCCTGACCGCGATCGGCGTCAGCGTCTTTCTGGTCGCCGGGGCGGATCTGCTGCAACTCGGCGCGCTCATTGGGCTCGGTTCCATCTCGTTCCTGACACTCGCACTCAGCGCGTCCTATCGTCAGGCGCGCATCCTTGTTTTCCTCAACCCGGATTCCGATCCGCTGGGGATCGGTTACCAGTTGGTGCAGGCACGGCAGGCGCTTGGAAGCGGGGGCTTCTTCGGGCTCGGTCTTGGGGCGAGTCGTGAGAAGTTCACCTGGTTGCCGGCCTCGCAGAACGACGCGATTTTCGCGATCATCGGCGAGGAGCTGGGGCTGATCGGTTGTGCCTTCGTTCTCTTCCTCTTCGCGCTGCTTGCCTGGCGCGGCTACCGCATCGCGACCAAGGCGCCCGACACGTTCGGCGCGCTCGTCGCCGTCGGCATCGTTACCTGGATTATCTTTCAGGCAGCGATCAACATCGGTGGCATCACGTTGACGATTCCGTTTACCGGTATCCCGCTACCGTTCATCAGCTACGGTGGCACGGCGCTCGCGGTCTCATTAACGGCCATGGGTATCCTGTTGAATATATCGAGGCAAACCACCAATCAGGTGTTGGTGCCAGTGCAGGAGATATCCCCACACCAGCGGACGCTCCGGCGGAAACGCGGCGGTCGCTTACGCCAGCGAGCGTCGGCGAGTGCCGGCGCACAGCATTCGCGTACGGAGGCCACAACCGATCGCTGGTCGCGCTATCAGACGATGGTGAATCCGCGGGGACAGCAGAACGGTTCGTTTGGCCGCGCGAAGCAACGTTCGTCCCGGCGCGACGGATAACGAGGGAGTCAAGCGCGTGACGCGATCCTCGGACTTCGACATTCAGGGGCTTCCCTCACCGCCGGCCACGCTCCATTTCGTCGGCATTGGTGGGGTCGGCATGAGCGGTCTGGCCCGCATGCTCGTGCGCCGCGGCTACACAGT
>CALAGB010000022.1 GCA_937891245.1 uncultured Thermomicrobiales bacterium
TGGTCGTCGTCTACGCGGTCTGGCGCATCTCGCCGCGCCCACGCCAGCCACGCAGCGGGCAGTCGATTTTCAAGAATCTGACCGCCGGCCTCTCGTTCATCACCAAAGACCGGCGCATCTGGGGGCTGGTCATCGTGCTCGCCTTTCCGACCTTCTTCGGCAGCCCCTACATCCAGTTCATGCCGATCTTCGCGCAGGACATCCTCCATCGTGGCGCCGGTGGATATGGTGTGCTCATGGCCGCGACCGGTGTCGGCGCGCTCTGCGGTGCGCTCTCGGTCGGACGCGTCAGCCGTACGAAACGGACCGGGCGCACGCTGCTCATCCTGACCACGATCTTTGCGGCGGCCCTCGTCTTTTTCTCCCTCTCGCACTGGTTTGCCTCGTCGATCGTTATTCTGCTGCTCGTCGGCGCGACCGAAACACTCTTCATGGCGACCGGCAACACGCTGCTGCAGTTGAACGTGCCCGAGCAGATGCGCGGCCGGGTGATGTCGGTCTACTCGCTCATCCCGATGGGATTGATGCCGCTCGGCAGCATGATCCTCGGCACGATCGGCGAAGCGGTCGGTACCCCGCTCACGGTCGGCTGCGCGGCGGTCCTTGTCCTCGTCTTTGGGCTCCTCTCCTTCCGCCTCTTCGAGGCCGTGCGTCAGATGACGTAGCCGTCTGACGAGCGGGAATCTTCCACAACGAACATCGTCGCTGTGTCGTGCATACTCGAGCACAGGCCGTTGAGCGGGTGAGTCGCTCCGCCCGGCGTCGTATTCAGCGAGCTGTCGATCTTCGAAAACATTCGTCCTTCGAATACGTATGGGTTATTCCCACGCCCTCAGCTCCCGTAAATAACGTCCCACTAACGTGTGCTGCTCATACTGACCCCGTTCGAGGACTCGTGTAGGAGGACTCGTTATTTTGGCGACTGGATGATGCGCCGAAGGAGTCAGATCGCAATGGCGAAGCCACATAAGCACACGCTCTCGGTAAACGGGACGAAACAGGTCGTGTTTGTCGATGACGACACGGAGCCACTTCTGTATGTCTTGCGCAACCAGCTCGGACTGAAAGGTCCGAAGTTCGGCTGCGGCGTAGCTCAGTGCGGCTGCTGCACCGTCCTGATCGACGGCGTCATCACCCGCTCGTGTGTCACCAAGATGAGCGCCCTCGCCGATGGCGCGGAGATCACCACGCTCGATGGACTGGGGAGTGCGGAGCAGCCGCACCCATTGCAACAGGCGTTCATTGAAGAGCAGGCCGGGCAGTGCGCCTATTGCAGCAACGCGATGATTATGGGCGCCCTCGGGTTCCTCGAAGGCCGTGCCAACGCCGGCAACCGCGCGGTTCCGAGCGAGGACGAGATCAAGCAGTTCCTCTCGGGCCAATCAACCACCCCGCCGTTCGTCTACCTCTGTCGTTGTGGTTCCCACCCACGAATCGTCCGTGCGATTCAGCACGCGGCACAGGGGATGGTGCACTGATGGCACGTACAATGTCGCGGCGGCAGTTCGTCTCACGGGCGGGAACGCTCGCCGTTGCCTTCAGCTTTGCGCCAGCGTTGACCCGCGGATTTCCGGTTGAGGTGAAGGCGGCGGGCCGGCCGGCCGATATGGCAATCGATTCCTGGTTGGTGATCGGTCCTGACAACAGTGTGACGATCTACAGCGGTAAGGTGGATCTCGGCACGGGCGTACAGACCGCCCTGACCCAGATCGTCGCCGAGGAGTTGTATCTCACCATCGACCAGATCTCGTTCGTTCAGGGTGATACGTCGCAGACATCTGGCGACCGGGGATATACCGCCGGTAGTCAGACGATACAGACGGAAGGGCCGACGCTGCGCATCGCGGCCGCTACCGCCTTCCAGGCACTGCTCGGCCTCGCCTCGCAGCAACTTGGCGTGCCGGTCGAGAAATTGACGGCGCAAAACGGGCAAATCGCCATTACGAACAACCCCGATTCGGCTTGCACCTACGGCAAGTTGATCGGTCATCAGCAAATTCAACTCTCCTCCGATCCCAACGTCGCCGTCAAGGACCCGGCCGCCCATACTGTCGTCGGCCAGTCATTGCCGCGTGTCGACCTGCCGGACAAGTTCATGGCGAAATTCCCGTTCATGCAAGATTTGACAATTCACGGGATGCTGCATGGGCGTGTTGTCCGACCGACCGGGCGGAATGCCACCTTCGTCAGCCTCGATGACTCAGCCCTATCCGCGATCCCCGGTTTCGTCCAGGTGGTACAGCAAGGCAACTTCGTCGGCGTCGTCGCCACCGATGAGTGGGCAGCGATTCAGGCGGCAAAGGCGCTCATGGTGAACTGGCAGCAGGGCGCGCCGCTGATCGCGGAGGCAGATCTCCCTCAGACGCTGCGGGACCCGGCCAATATCTATCAAACCGCAGCCGCTGAGATAGCGGCCGGGAATGTCGACGACGCGCTGTCCGGGGCAAGTACGACGCTGGAAGCGGAGTACTTTACCCCCTTCCAGATGCACGCCTCCATCGGCCCTTCATGCGGTCTCGCCGACGTACGCCACAAGCCCGATCCGATAACCGGTATCCAGGCGACCGTCTGGTCCGGCACCCAGGGGGTTTATCCGCTGCAAGGAGCGATCGCCGAACTGCTCGGCATTCCGACGGCCGCCGTGCGCGTGATTTATGTCGAGGCGGCGGGCTGCTACGGCCACAACGGCGCGGACGACGCGGCTGCCGACGCGGCG
The DNA here is from genome assembly GCA_937891245.1 of uncultured Thermomicrobiales bacterium. Taxonomy (GTDB): domain Bacteria; phylum Chloroflexota; class Chloroflexia; order Thermomicrobiales; family Thermomicrobiaceae; genus CALAGB01. The sequence continues at coordinate 2,717 of CALAGB010000022.1, forward strand.
CTGCTCTCGCAGGCAGTCGGGAAGCCCGTACGCGTGCAGTGGATGCGACAGGACGAGCACGGCTGGGAGCCGCTCGGCCCACCGATGGCCCACACGCTGCGTGGTGGTCTGGATTCGCACAGCCGCGTCGTCGCCTGGGATCACACCGTCTGGACCCCGAGTCACTCCGGACGACCGAGCGGTGATCAAGGAAATCTTCTCGCCGGTCAAGCGATCGGCGCTCTCCCACCGGCACTCGGCTCGCAGGCGCGCACCGGCGGACGCAATCAACCGGTGAATTACGGGTTCGCAAACAAGCAGCAGATCGAGTACTCCGTCGCCAATTACGCGATGGCAGCGGGAGCCACGACGAGCCCGTTGATCTATTCCTATCTACGCACGTCATCGTTGCGCAGCCTCGGCGGCTTCTCCAACAGCTTCGCCAATGAGTCATTCATGGATGAGCTGGCCATCAAAGCGGACATCGACCCGTTCGTCTTCCGCATGAGCTACCTGAGCGATGCGCGCGCCCTCGCGGTCATGCAAGCAATGGCGGACCAGGCGGGCTTGTCCGGGAGCAAACCACCGGCGCAGAGCGGGATGCTGAGTGGGCGGGGAATCTCCTATCTCCAGTACGAAAACAACCTGGCCTACGTCGCGGCCGCGGCAGAAGTGCAGGTAAACCCCACAACCGGCGCGGTGCAGGTCACGCGGGTGGTCGTTGCCCACGACTGCGGCCAGATCATCAACCCGGATGGGCTGATGCATCAGATCGAGGGGAACATCATCCAGGGGGTCAGCCGGACGCTCAAGGAGCAGGTGACCTTCGACGAACATGGGGTGACGAGTGTCCTCTGGGCGCCAAACACGTTCTTCCCCGGGACGCCGCACTACAGCATCTTGAACTTTACGGAGGTGCCCACAGTCGAGGTGGTCTTGATCGACCAGCCGACGCTGGACCCCCTGGGCGCGGGAGAGCCGACGATCGAAGCGGTGCCCGCGGCGATCGGGAATGCGATCTACAATGCGGCGGGCATTCGCCTACGCACGATCCCGTTCACGCCTGATCGGGTATTGGCCGCGCTCGCGAATCACACGAGCTAGCCGGCGGGGCCAGCATCCACAATCACCAGCCATCACTGACAACACCGGCAGCGGTTGACTCCGCTGCCGGTGTTGTTGTGCTTCCTCAGGTGCGCGCGCTTGGTTGGTGTCCCAAATGAGCGACCTGGAAGAGTGGGGGGCGGTCAGCCGGATAGTCTTCTCGCTGACCGCACCGTTCCGTTTATGGAGTGTGGACGTTGAGGGTGGCCGACCGCTGCGCACCGTCGAAGGAGGCGGTGATCGTCGCGGTCGTCACGGCGCTCGTCTGCACCGTAAAGGTCGCATGGTCGGCGCCCTCCGGGACGACGACAGATGTTGGCACCGACGCGTTTGTGGCGTCACTGCTACTGAGTGCCACGATGATGCCGCCAGCCGGCGCTGGAGCGCTCAACGTGACGGTGCCGGTCGCACTTTGACCGCTCGCCACGCTCGTGGGATCAATACTCACGCCGCCGAGCATGTTGGGAAGTGGAAGCGTCGGATTGACTTCCGCCGTCAGCACGTAATGCCCTGCCGGCGCGCCGCCGCTGATGCCGGAGAGCTGCACATAGTAGGTCTTGCCGGCCGTTACACTCACATGCATGATCGACGACCAGATCGGTAGCCAGCCCAACGTGCCGCTGTCGGGCCCGGTGTGCTCTTCCTTGTACAGAGTCGAATCGGAACTCGAAGTCGCCGCATTCTGTAGGCCGTCGCCGTTGTTGTCGCAGCCCAGCGGCGTCCCCAAATTACTCACCGCGGCCGTGCCAGGGTCGGCATAGAGCGCGAGCTCACTGTCGATGTTCGTGCCGGCGTTCGCCGTGCTGACCGTCAGTACGCCGCTCTCGGTCGGCGTGAGCTTGAACCAAACGCTGTTATGCAGTGCGCCTCCCAGCACGGCGCAGGTTCCCGCGAGTTCCGGCTCGCCCGATTCAATCGTGGCCTGATTCGTGTCGCCGATGGCAATGCCCGGGAGGCTCAGCGGTGCGGCGTCGGCAAAGTTGTCGTTAGACACCGCGCTTGGGGGCGCCGGCGCCTTGACAGTGAGCGGGGCCGACTGCGTCGTACCGTTCAGCGAGCCGCTGATCGTCACCTGTTGGTCCGAAGTAACCGCGGTCGTCTGGACGGTGAAATTGGCGCTCGTGGCGCCAGCCGGAATTTCGACGCTCACAGGGACCGAGGCAACCGCAGGGCTACTGCTGTCCATGGTGACCGTCCGCGCCTGACAACCGGCACCCGCTGCAGATAGAGAGACGGTCCCGCTGACGCTCGCCCCGCCCTCCACGCTACTCGAATCGAGGTTCAATGAGGTGAGCGATGGGGCCTGCAAGACGGCGATCGTGGCACCCAGGCTGAGATAGCCAGTCTTACGCGCGTCGATGCTGACGAACTCATCGGACGAGACGGCATTTGCAGTGACGGGGAATGTCGCCGTCGTCGCGCCGCTCGGTACGCTGATGTTGACCGGGATTGAAACGGCTGACGGATCACTACTGGACAAGATGAAGGTGGTATCGCTCTTGACTGCGTCCGAAAGCGTCACGGTGCCGGTTACCGTGCTGCTTGCCGTGACGACCATTGGATCGACCGAGACCTGGATTACCTGCCGGGAGAACCTACCTCCACCCGGTCCGCCCGATCCTCCGCCGTTGCCGTTGATCGGCGCCATGCCGATTGCGTAGCTCGACACCGGGCCGGTCGACGTCGTGCACGGCGCCTGCACGATGAACCGCGCGTACTTGGTCGTTGCGCCCGCCGTCGCGCTGATTGTTACAAGCGTATCCTTGGCCACCGTCCCGGCGATAATGGTGAAGGTCGTGGTGCCGGTAGCCGCATCGACCACGGCCGGTACGGAGGCCGCGGCAGGATTACTGCTTCTCACCGAAATCGCGCCGCCCGCAGAGGTGGTCACTGTGCCGGTGAGCTGCCCGCCGGAAGCGACAACGATCGAACTCACTTGCAAATTGGTGAGCGCTACTGGTGGGACGTAGCAACTCGGGCAGGGAATGGTGCCGGAACCACCATTGCCGTTCCCGTTGCTGTTGCCGTTCCCGCTGGTGCCATTCCCATTTCCACTACCGTTCCCATTGCCATTGCCACCGCCGCTATCGCAGCCCGCGCTTCCCGCGTTCTTGGCAACGCTGTAGTCCTTACCATCGACCGTGACGACGTGGTTCGCGTCTGTCGCCTTCAGCGAGACATTGAGCGAGTTGTACTGGCTGGTAAAGAGCGCCTGTCCGGAACTTGTCGCGTACAGCCCGACGTCGACCGACGTCGTCTGGCTCGGTTGCACGACGATGCCAAGGACGTCACCGCAGGGGCTGAACTGCCACCAGCCGGCGACGAGATTGGGGTAGGGGAAGGTGTTGGCGACCCGCGTCGTCAGGTTGACCATGACGACATTGGCGCCGCTCTGGCCACTCACCGCATCATAGACAAAGGTGGCGTCGCCGTTATCGGGGCTGAAGCCCCAGGCCGCGCTGCCAAACGTATCTTTGCCTTTTCCGGGAGGTGCAAAAAGGGTAATCGAGCCGCTGCTGTAGACCGGTGTGTTCGCTCCACTGCCGCTCGCCGCGGCGGGAACGACGACGAGATTCGCCTGCGATCCGTTGGTGATGGTGGCAGAGGCGAAGTAGGTGCCGTGGGGACTGAAGGCGAGGGATACCGCGCCGAAGGCGCCGTCGGTGCGCCACACCTGATGTCCGGCGCTCAGATCGTAGAGGATGACCGTACTCGTGCTGCTTCCGCCAGCTGGGCTGTTGGTTCCAGTCCAGATCGCCAGGCGCTGGCCATCCGGGCTGAAGCCCCAGTTTGTATTGCTGGCGACCTGGTCATCGTAGCGCAGATGTCCGCTCTTCGCGTCCACGACCTTTAGGTTGGTGAATTGCGTATTCACTTGTGCCGCGACCAGGAAGTACGTGCCGTGGGGACTGAACGCAGGAAAGAAGGGGCCAGGGTAGTCGTTGCTCCAGACCACCTGGCTCGGTGTCTTCGACGACAGGTCGTAGAGAGCGACGTGCCCGCCCGCGCCATTTACGGACCAGACGGCAAAACCGCTGTCATTGGGGCTGAAGCCGGCCTGAAAATCTCCCGTCAAACCTGAGAGGCTGAGTAGCGTCTTGCCACTCTTCGCGTCCTTCACCGTCAGCGAACTGACGGTCACCGACAGCGTATAGGTGCCGCCGGGTGACTTGTTGCCCCCGCTGGGATGGGCAACCGATGGTGCCTTGGCAGCCGGATTGACGTAGTCGCCGGCGCAGCCGCAGCCCGCGGCAGCCCCCGCGACCGGAACCGGTGCCAGCGAGAAAAGGCCCGTGCCCACAAGCAAAAGCAGAGACAGGGCCGTGATCAACGAGAACAAGCGGCAACGCATCGTAACTCCCCCTTGACCGTCAAAGGCCACGCTTGCGCGCAGCCATCACTCTGAGCGAAACCTGAGTGACCGCCTGATGAGAGCATAATGAGCAGGCGTTAGTCAGCCGTTAATCAACAGTTTCGGTAGAGCTACGTGAATCGCTACGTATACGTAGTCCGTTCACTCGGTTTGGTGTGAGCGAGCAGAGAAGATCGCTCAACGGCGCGGATAAAAGAGCCTCATGAACCTTGCGGCCAGGCAACCGCGGTCTGCGTCGATGCGCTCGGGGAAGATCCGGCTACGTCTTGATTTGCTTGGGGAGACCCGATCAACGTTCGGCGGCGTCACTTTCGACGATCCGTTCGGCGATCGCATGACGATTGGCGACACCGAGCTTATGGAGGATGCGACTGACGTGCGTATCGATCGTTCGCTCAGCGACACCAAGCTCAGCGGCGATCTGCGGGTTGGTGAGTTTCCGTGCGATCAGTCGCGCGACCGCTTGCTCACGAGGCGTCAGTTCAGATATCGAGGCGGTATAAAGCCTGGCATTCGCGAAGTCCAGCGCCTCCGCTACGGCGGCATCCATGGTGAGGCTTTTACCGTCGGCCCAGCAGGCGTCGATGCGTGCCGGGCCGAGGCCGGCCCGCACGGCGTTCAACGTCGCCGCTGACTGCTCTCGATCAGCCACATCTTCCACGACGCCCGCGCGCTCGGCAAGTGCCTCGGCTGCGCCAAGGAATCGCGTCGCAGTCTCCAGCGACCCGAAATCAACGGCGACCCCGGCGAGCCCACGTAAACAGAGTGCGACACCGTTATTGATGTGCAGCTCCCGAAAGCAGGTCAAGCTTTCGACAAAAATGGCTGCGGCCTGCCGCGTTTTTCCCTGACGCTGAGCAGCCCGCCCAAGGTTATGCAGAAGCGTTGCGACGTACTGCTCATTGCCGAGTTCCCGCCAGAGGGCCAGGCTCTCTTCGTACATATTGGTGGCGCAGGCGAAGTCACCCTGGCGCCGCTTCACCTCCCCCAACATGTTGAGTACCTCGGCGATGCCGGCGGCATCGTTGACGGCGCGGAAGCGTTTCAGGCTCTTCTCGAAGAAGGCTGGCCCGTCGCCACCCGTTTCAACGGCAACCATCCCCAGGTAGGCGAGTGACCACGCTTCATCGATCGCATCGGCTTGCGCCCGGGCGAATGACAACCGCTCCTCGGCCAGGGCCTGAGCCACGCTGTAATCGCCGCGTCGATGCGCCATGGTGAAGGCCGCTCCCAACGCCTTCATACGCGCCGGTTGGTATTCGCCCGAGGTCGCGGCCAACGTTCTCGTCAACCATTGCTGCCCCTCAGCGATGTACCCCTGTGCCCACCAGAATGAGCCAAGCGCAGCGGCGAGCCGGAGCGCACCTCCATGATCGTCGCACGCCTCAAAGCAGAGCAGCGCTTCACGGAGGTTGTCTTGCTCGCGGGCAATCCGCTTGAGCCATTCGGCCTGGCCAGAACCGGCCAGATGTGGCTCCGCATCTTCGGCAAACGCAAGATAGTAGTGCGCGTACCGGCTCCGCACGACGTTGAGATCCTCACTCCCACGCATCCGCTCGATCGCATATTGACGCACCGGTTCCAGCAGGCGGTAGCGCGCTTCGTCGCCATCCACCGAAACCAGAACCAGCGACTTCTGCACGAGTTGACTGAGCAGACCGAGGATCGCGCTCGACGTAAGATCGTCACCCGGGCAGATCGCTTCTGCTGCCGCGAGTGACCAGCCTCCAGTGAAGACGGAGAGACGCCGAAACAGGATCTGCTCCGACGGGTCGAGAAGCTCATGGCTCCAATCGAGCGTCGCACGTAGCGTCTGCTGACGGCGCGGGGTGCGCCGGTTCCCCTCTGTCAAAACGTCGAGGGCATCGTCGAGTCGGTTCGCCAATTCGGGCAGTGACAGAACGGCAGCCCGCGATGCGGCCAGTTCCAGCGCCAGTGGAAGCCCTTCCAACTGCCGGCAAATCGTGGTGATCGCGTGGGCGTTATCCACCGACAATTCGAACTCCGGTCGGTGCCAGCGGATGCGGTCGATCAGGAGTTGCACAGAATCGTTGGCCGCGATCTCCTCAAATTCCGCGTTTGGCTCCGGAAGTGGGAGCGACGGCACGAGCCACGGGTGTCCACCGCGAAGACGCAAGGATTCGCGGCTGGTGGCGAGCACGTGAACACTGGCACATGCGTTCAGTAGCGTGCCGACAAAGTGGGCACAGCCGGCAATGAGATGCTCGCAGTTATCAAGGATGAGAAGCAAGTCTCGTTCTTGCAATCGCGAAGTCAGCGCGGCGAGCGGAGCCTGTCGCTCGCCCAGATAGATGTTCAACGCGTCGGCGACGGTCTGAGTCAGAAGCGTCGGGTCGGTCAACGCAGTCAGATCGACAAACCAGACGCCGTCTCGGTGACAGTCAATCTGCCTCCGGCCGACTTCGAGGGCGAGGCGGGTCTTGCCAACAGATCCAGGGCCGGTCAGCGTCACGAGCCGATGCGCGCCGATCAGCCGGCACACCTCATCGATCTCGTGCTCCCGGCCGATGAAACTGCTCAGAGCGTGGGGGAGGTTGGTCGCCGCCGGGCGCTCTTGCGGTACGAGGATCTCTCCCGGCCTGTCGGTCGAGCCTAATGATGCGACAGGCTGGCCGCCGCGATTGATCGCCTCGAACAACTCCTGCGTCGCCGGCTCAGGCGTCGCGTCAAGATCACGCGCGAGGGCAAAGACGAGTTGCTGGTACTGCCGTAACGCCAGCGCCCGGCGCCCGGTCCGCGCGTAGATCCGGATGAGGCGAACGTGAGCGGCTTCGTCGACCGGTTCCAATTCGATAATCCGCCGGAGCGCCGCGATAGCCTCAGAGCATTCATCCCGCGTTTCGTGCAAGCGTGCGACGTCATCGAGTAACGAGAGATAGGTGGAGAAGAGTGTTTCGCGGCG
>CALAGB010000023.1 GCA_937891245.1 uncultured Thermomicrobiales bacterium
CCATTGAAGAAGAGCGGGCCGCAGATGCCGATAATCGCGATCACACCGCCTGCCTGCCCGAGTCGCGGCCGCACCGAGGCGATCGCCTGGGCGACGCCGGCGACCGCGAAGATCATCAGCATCATCCCGCCCACGGCGAAGTTGAAGGCGAAGCCGGTGCGCAGGTGATGCGCGGCCATACCCGCCACGAAATCGGCGCCTTTGGCGTGGTAAATGCCGATCGGGAGGAGCGATCCGATAATGGCGAGCAGCGGCGCGACAATCATGCAAAATCCGGTCACGGTTCGGCCGGGAAATCCGACATCAGGCGCTACCGTGCGGGCTACGACGTCCCGCGCCACACCTTGCCCTGCGATGCTGGCCATGCGACGATCCTTTCTCCGGCTGTGCCGGATTTAATTGACTCTTAATGAATAATAGTAGAAGCAGGGCAAGCACCTGTCAAGCCCTGTAAGCGGACAGCGCAGGCTGGATGGCGAGACGACAAAGGAGTCGACGTTGATGCCGTATGTCTGAGTCACGTGCGTACCAATCGCCACGACGGCGCCAGCAAGCGGAGGAGACACGGCGCGCGATTCTGGGGGCCGCGCGCCAGCTCTTTGCTGAACGTGGCTACGCGGCGACCGCGCTGAGCGACATCGCCGAACTGGCCGGCGTTTCGATACCGACGCTCTACAGCAGCATCGGTTCGAAGGCGACCATCGCGCGATCGCTCGTCGAGTTCACCAACGAACAGGCTGATATTCCCGAGAACGACCGGATCCAGCTCGCGACGACGAACGGTCCCGATCTCCTGCGCGCCAACGCGCATCTGGTGCGCGTGCTGAACGAGCGGAATGGCGACATCATGCGTGCGCTCATCTCGGCCGCGGCTGCGGAGCCGGAGTTGCTGCCCACGGTCGAGGCGGGTCGTCGCTACCACCGCGAAGGGGAATATGCGATCGCGCGCCGGCTGGTCGAGATGCACGCGCTGCGACCCGGGATCAGCGCCGAAGATGCGGGCGCGATCATCACCACGCTCGCCTTACCGGAGGTCTTCGCCCAACTGGCGCTCGTCGAAGGCTGGTCCTTCGATAAGATCGAGTCCTGGCTCGCCGAGACACTGATTCGCCTGCTGCTGGTGGACGAGACGTAAACGTCGTCCGACGGGGCGGACGTCGGTTGCCCCCGTACGATTGGTCGTCGCTGGGGGCCAGATTGGGCGCCTTACCGCTCCGGTGGTTCGACCAGCCCGTGACGGAGGGCGTAGGCGATGACCTGGGCGCGGTTCTGCAGGTGGAGCTTGTTCAGGATATTGCGCAGGTGGTATTTGATCGTGTTCTCGCTGACGTAGAGCCGGTCAGCCAGGTCGCGGTTCGAGGTGACACCCTGCACCAGCAGTTCCAGCACCTCGCGCTCGCGATCCGTGAGCCCTTCGGCCGGCCGCTCGGCCGGTTTCGCCGCCGGTTGGGCGAACTCGTGCAGCAGCTTGCGCGCCAGGCCGGGCGTCAGGGCCGGCTGCCCCTGCATGACGCCTTCGAGCAGCGCGAAGAGCGCACCGGCTTCGAGGTTCTTCGGCAGAAAGCCTTCGGCACCCGATTTGATCGCTTCGAAGAGATCGGCGTCTTCTTCGGACGCGGTGAGTACGACGACGCTGACATCGGGCAGCTCGGCGCTGATCAGGCGCGTCGCTTCCAGCCCGCCCATCTCCGGCATCGTCAGGTCCATCAGTACGATATCGGGGTGCTGGGCACGCGCCTCGGCCACTGCTTCACGTCCGTTGCGCGCTTCGCCGACGACATCGATATCACGCGCTTCCAGCAGGCTGCGTAACCCATCGCGGAAGAGGGCGTGGTCGTCGGCGATGACGATGC
>CALAGB010000024.1 GCA_937891245.1 uncultured Thermomicrobiales bacterium
CTTATCATGTGTCGGAGGTAGGCTGGGGTCGGTGCTTGAGCCAATCATAGTTCAGTTCGTCCATGAAAGCCTTCGTGTCGCGATCGAAGAATGAAGAGGATTATACGATCTGCTAAGATTATGGATGTCGTGCATCTGGTACATCTCCCTTGAGTGTGACGTCGAGCGAGCGCGTCTTGCCCTACCGCCTCAGCGCGCACAGGCGACAACCAGATCGGTCCGAACGTGATCGAGCGCGTTGGCAACGATGTTCGAATTTGAACGAAGCTAATTCAGATCCTTGGCGGCAGCTCTTGTGAGTTGAACGTCGTAAACGGAAGGCGGTTCATAACCTTCCGGGCGATCACTCGACATCATCCTCGTCCACGGCTTCGAGCGCCTCCTCAAGACTTATCGTCTCGCCTGCGTAATACTCCGCGATCGCGTGAGCGGCGAGACGATCGAAGGGGTTGTCCGCCTTGGCGAGGGTGACGAATCGCCCATCCTGGGTCAGGAAGAGGACATCGCCGGGTTCGACCTGCATCGTCTCCCGAACTTCGCGCGGGAGGAGGATGCGCCCCTTGCTATCAACTGTAACGACACTCATCCGAATCCCCGATTCGCTCTCGTGGGATAATCCCACCACGAGTATACACAATCACTCATCGTAAATCCTCTGCGCTCTCCGCGTCTCTGCGCGAGAAACTCGGTCTCTCCTCTTGACATCACCGCGCGAATAGCGCATCCTATGCGAGTCGGTTCGCGCTGCCGGGCCATGGGCTGTGGCGCGATTTTTGTTTGGCTTGATCGAAAGGGATCGAGCGGGTGAATTCGGTATTCCGACTGAGGCGCAGGTGCAGCATAAGGACTCGTCGTACTGACGTGAGCTGGAACCGTGTTGCCGAAAAGAGGAGTACATGCAATTGCAAACCCGCGCTACCAAATTCGACCTGCTGACCGACGACGATCTGACCCCTGAGCAGGCGGTCGCGATTATCGATCGTGCCGCGCAGCTCAAAGCCCAGCTGAAGGCTGGGGAACCCCAGAACCATCTGCTTCCTGGCAAAACTCTGGCGATGATCTTCGAAAAGCCTTCGACGCGTACCCGCGTGTCGTTCGAGGTTGGCATGGCCCAGATGGGCGGCCACGCGCTCTATCTTTCGGCGCACGACTTGCAGCTTGGGCGCGGTGAGACGATCGAGGATACCGGCGCGGTGCTGTCGCGCTACGTCGATGTGATCATGGCGCGTATGTTCAAGCATACCGACGTCACGCTGCTGGCGAAGTCGGCAAGCGTGCCGGTCATCAACGGGCTCTCCGATCTGTCGCATCCGACGCAGGGGCTGGCCGATATGCTGACGATCAAGGAGCAGTTCGGCGGCTGGAACGGCCATAAGCTCGCCTACGTCGGCAACAAGAACAACATGGTCAATTCGTTGCTGCTGGCTGGCGCGCTAGTCGGGCTGGATGTCGCGGTCGCCACGCCGCCGCATAACACGCCCGATCCGGATATCGTCAAGCGCGCGCAGGCGATCGCTCCGCAAACCGGCAGCACGATCGAGTTCTTCGAGAACCCGTACCACGCCATCATGAACGCCGACATCGTCTACACCGACGTCTGGGTCAGTATGGGCCAGGATGTCGACGCCGAGACGCTGGACAACTTGAAAGCCTATCAGGTCGACGAGGAGATGATGTCGGGTACGCTACCGAATTCGGTCTTTATGCACTGCCTGCCGATGATGCGCGGCCAGGAAGTAACGGCCGAAATCGCCGGCGGCCCGCAGTCGATCATCTACGATCAGGCCGAGAATCGCCTGCATGTGCACAAGGCGCTGCTCTACGAGTTGCTGGTGAACCCGCTGGGATCGGTGTTGTTGTAGCAGCGCGATATTCCGCAGCGTGTGTACTAAACAACGCGGGAGGAACGGGCGCCGCCTGAGCGCTGCGCACCGGGCGACGTACGCCTGCACCCGGCGTGTTCCGTCCATGTTGGGGGCGATTCATGAAGAATAGACCCCCGCCCTCCTGTCCAGTCCTTTCCCGAACTATCGGCCAGTGTCTGTTGTCGATGCTGTGGTAGCCTCGTTAGCGGAGGTTACTGGTGATCGAAGCAACAGCGCTGTCGCGGCAATTTGGTGATTTCGTCGCGGTCGACAACGTCAATCTGAACGTACCGGACGGTACGATCCTCGCACTGCTCGGGCCGAATGGTGCCGGTAAGACGACGACGGTGCGCATGTTATCCGGCCTGATCGCCCCGAGTTCGGGGAGCGCGAGCGTGGCTGGGTTCGATGTGGTGCGCGATCCGGCGTCGGTGCGGGCGTGCATTGGGCTGGTGACCGATGTGCCCGGCCTCTATCCGCAGATGAAACTTCCCGAATACCTCGAGTTCTTCGGCAAGATCTACGGCTTCAGCGGGCCGGACCTGCAGCAGCGGGTATCTGGCCTGATCGACTTCTTCGAGCTGAGCGAGCACCGAAACGAGCGCATGGTCGGCTTCTCCAAAGGGATGAAGCAGAAGGTGGCGCTGGCGCGGGCGCTCTTGCATGAGCCGCGTGTCCTCTTTCTCGATGAACCGACCTCCGGCCTCGATCCGCTGGCGGCGCGATCGGTACGCGAGCTGATCGTTGGCCTGAAGCACGCGCGGCGTACGATCGTACTCTGCACCCACGATCTCGCCGAAGCGGAACGGCTGGCCGATGATATCGCCATCATCCAGCGTGGCCGAATCGTGGCGCACGGTTCCCCGGCGGGCCTGCGCAGCGGTGCGACACCCGATACGCTGGTGCGGATCGAGCTGGTTGAGCCGCTGCCAGCGGCGCAGGGGATCATCGAACGGCATCCGCACGTGAACGTGCCGAGCGTGTCGCTCACCGGCGAGCGCCCGGTGTTGAGCTATCGCACGTCCTGCGTCGACGAGGTGAATCCCGCGATCATCGGTGACTTGGTTGGTTTGGGTGCGCGCATCGTGTCGGTGAATTGTGAAACGCGCACGCTGGAAGAGGTCTACTCGGCGATGGTCGGTGATCAGCCGTTGGCGCTCGACCGCGATCTGTCAGGCGTGCTGGCAGGGAAGGGGAGTGCCGTCTGATGCTGCAACCGAATACGTTCGAATCGAAGGTCGCAGCCACGCCGCGCCTGCCATCTGATCTCCGAGTGACCTACCTGATTGCCCGGCGTGGCGCGCTTGAGTCACTCCGTGACCGGATGACCGTCCTCATGAGCCTCTTTTTCTCGTTAGTCTTGCCGTTGATATTGGTGGTGGCTTTCGTTGTGCCGATCCGCGACGACCCAGAATCGCTCCGGCGGGTGCTGGCGATCTACATTCTGATCATCGGGCTGATGCCCGCATCATCCGCCATCGGTATCGCATCCGGTCAGTTCGCCGGGGAGAAAGAGCAGGGAAACCTGGCGCCACTGCTCGCCTCACCCGCCTCGAACGTCGCGATCTTTGGCGGCAAGGTGCTGAGTTCGGTCGTGCCGTGCGTCGTCTTCGCCGTGGTGGGCGAGTTGATGTACCTGGTCTATCTGGCCGTTTTCCTCGGTCGCGACGGCTTGAGCCAGTTGCCGGTCGGCATGGCGTTGGCGATGGTCTTGCTGGTGCCGCTGATCGCGCTCTTCGCGTCGATCGTTGCCAGCCTCATCTCCTCACGCGTGCGCACCTTCAACACCGCACAGCAGATCAGCGGCCTGGTGATGGTCCCGCTCTGGGGCGCGATGATTGGGATTAGCTTCGCGCTGAAGGGCTGGCTCGCGCTGACGACCATGGTTGTCGTGTTGGCGCTCATCGATCTGACGCTGACCATCGCCTCGGCCAAGACCTGGCGCCGCGAAGAGGTGCTGTCGAAGCAGTAGGGCAACGCCCGGTCCAACTCGTTCCCCCGAGCATGTACGAACCCATTCGGTACGCGTTCACCACCTACCCGCGTCGTGCGCCGCGCGCACATCGACCGGTCACGACCCGCTTGGGGTGCCCCGGATCGCCCCGATGCGGGGTCAGCCGTTCAGCAGCGGGATGACTTGCGCCGCGAAGCGCTCGATCTGCGTGCGGTGGTCGGCGGCGGGCCAGATGACGATACGTTGCACCCCGGCATCAGCGTAGGCGGCGAGGCGCTCAGCGCAGGACTCCGGTGTGCCCATGAGCGCCAGGCGCAGCATGTCGTCTGGATCGCGCCCGAGCGCCGGGCCGAGGATCTCCGTGGCGATGCGCCGTGGCTCGTCCGGATCGTCACTGATATAGGTGAAGACGGAGGCGAGCGCGTTGTCGAACTGGCTCGTCTTGCCAAGCTTCGCGCGTTCCTCGGCGAGCGTTTGGCCGGCCGCCTTGAAACGCTCGGGTGTGATGTTGAAGCCGGAGGCGATCCAGCCGTCGCCCAGCCGGGCCACCCGTCGCAGCCCGACCGGCGAGCCCCAACTGCCGATCCAGATCGGCGGGCCACCGGCGCGAGTGGGGAGCGGCCGCGGGCCGACACCGTTTGCCCGATAGAAGCGGCCGTCGAATCGCGGCGCGTCGTCACGCCAGAGCGTGCGCATGAAGTCGATGCTTTCGTCGAGCCGCTGCCAGCGTTCTTCCCAGGGAATGCCGGTCACGGTGTAGTCGTGCTCGACGGCACCGGCCCCGACGCCGAGGATGACGCGACCGCCGGTCATCGAGTCGAGCGAGCCGAAGGTCTGAGCGACGGACGCGGGATGCCGGACAACCGATAGCAGGATGGCCGTCATCAGCTCCAGTTGCTCGGTCGCGCCGCCGATCGCCGCCAGGATCGACGGTCCATCGAGCCAACCGCTGCGCCCGATGATGTGATCGCTCGTCGCGACGCTCGTGTAGCCGAGCCGCTCGGCTGTCACGCCGTAGGCGACGAGATCGCGCAGCGGCGGAACGTCCGGCCCACTCACGATGACCGGAATATGAACCCCAAACTCCATGTGCTGTCCTCACGCCCGGTTCCTCGCCCAGTTGTTGGGAGAGGGTAAGGGCCGTTCCGCTCGCTGCTCCCGGTCCCGATTGACCGGATCCCCGCTCCTCCGCATACTAGCCGGTGCCGGAACGGTTGCAAAGTGGCGGCGAATGCGCCGCTCTCGCGAATCGTGAGATAGGGGATGGAACGATGTTCGGTTCTGATATCGTAGGCCGCCCACTGGCGGAGGTCGATACGCCGGCGCTGGTCATCGATGCCGACGCCATGGAGCGCAACATCGCGCGGATGGCCGAGTTTTTCGCCGGTCGGCACGCCGGACTGCGCCCGCATTCGAAAACACACAAGTCGCCGGTCATCGCCCAAAAGCAGCTCGATGCCGGGGCGGTTGGCATCACCTGCGCCAAGCTGGGGGAAGCCGAGGCGCTCGTCGAGGGCGGCATTCGGGATATTTTGATCGCCAATCAGATCATCGGCCGGCAGAAGATCGCGCGGCTCGTCGGTCTGGCGCGTCATGCCGATATCGCCGTGGCGGTCGATGATCCGGAGAACGCCCACCAGATATCAGACGCGGCGGTCGCGGCCGGTTCGAGCGTGCGCGTGCTCGTCGAGGTGAACGTCGGCATGGATCGTTGCGGCGTCGAGCCGGGTGCGCCGGCCCTCCGTCTGGCCGAACAGATCGCACAGCTACCGGGTCTGCACTTCTTCGGTATTCAGAGCTATGAAGGACATCTCGTCATGTTCAAGGGGCATCAAGCGCGTGAGGAGCGCGTGCGTGAGGCGATCGCCCCGGTCATCGAGACGCGCCAGCTGATCGAGTCGGCCGGCATCCCCGTCACGGTCATCACCGGCGGTGGCACCGGCACCTTCGATATCACGAGCAGGATCGACGGATTCGACGAGATCCAGGCGGGCTCCTACGTCTTCATGGACGCGTCATACGGCGAAGTCGAAGGGCCGGGTGCGGTCTTCGAACCGGCGCTCTACCTCTGGTCGACGATCGTCAGCCGCCCTACGGCCGAGCGCGCCGTCGCTGATATCGGCCTCAAAACCGCCACCTCCGATCATGGCTTCCCGGTGCTCGCCGATTTCCGCGACTCGACAACGATCAGCCTTTCAGAAGAGCACGCCAAGCTGCGGCTTGAAGGTGAGGCTCGCGAGCTGCGCAGCGGCGACAAGGTTCGTTTCCAGCCGGGCCACGTCTGTACCACCGTCAACCTGCACGACCGTTACGTCGTCGTACGGAACGACGTCGTCGAGGCCGTCTGGCCGGTCGCGGGTCGGGGGCGATCGCAATAGGGAAAGCGGCGGGCGCGACCGCCGCCGCGGCAACGTGTTGCTCGGGATCCCCGATGCACCGTAGAGTAGACGCATGTATCGCTCGCGTGAATGAGAGGGATGATCCATGTCCACACCGTTGACGATGCCCGATCGCGATGGCCTGAAGAGCCCGTTTCCCTGGCTGCACCACATCGCCCTCATCACCAACGACATGCCGAAGACGGTCGCGTTTTATCGCGATGTGCTCGGCAGCGAGGTCGCGCTGGCGCATAGGCTTGGGCGTGAAGGGAACGAGCGGCACTATTTCATCACAGTCGCGCCCAACACCGTCTTTGCCTTCTTCGAGTATCCCGATGCCGAACTGCAGGAGTTTCAAGAGGCGACGCTGCCGAAGACGGGCCGCATGCTCGATCACATCTGCTTCTTTGTCGAGAACAACGATGAGCTGGAGGCGTGGCGCCAACGGCTGACCGAGCACAACGTGCCGATCCATCAGTACGCGCCGGGCAACACGCTCTTCTTCCACGACCCGAACAACATCGTCTTCCAGATCAGCATCGCTCCAGCCAGTGGCAAGATGGGTTTCCCGGTGCACAACGACCCGGACCCGGCCTACACGCCGCCGAGCTAGAGCCTCTGCCGCCCGCGGAGGCGTAATCTTCGCCCAGTGAGGGCGAGTCCTCTCCCGCGTTTCCCGCACGTAGTGCTTTGGGGAATGCCGGGAGATTCTTCAACTGTGGCCTCAGAATGACAGGGGTCTACGCTCCGCCGCATGTTTTCACGCGCTCGCCGCTCGCGGTTCACACGAGTGTGGACGGCCGGTTGGCTTGTTGGAGCGGAGGAGGAACGCAATGGCGGATGAG
>CALAGB010000025.1 GCA_937891245.1 uncultured Thermomicrobiales bacterium
GCGCCGTTCGTCATCGCGTAAATATCGAAGGAGTTGCCGGGATTCTCGGCCTGCCAGACGACAGTCTGGCCATCGGTTCGCGGGCTCATTCCCGGAGCGACGGCCGGCTTGCTATCCCGTGCCAGCGCCGTCGCGCCGCCCGACAGAAGCGACGCGCACAGTACCAGAACGCCCACCAGACTCCACCATACACTTCGACCCATCTCGCTCTCCTTCTCTCCACCTCGTCGTTTCGGAAGTCGCGCTTACTTTGGTACATAACGATCTAACGACGCGGTTGTCTCGTGCCTCGTGCCCGCCGCATTGCGCTATCGTTGGAGCCGTTCGAAGGAGGCTCGCCCCATGCCGGCCCAATCATTGCTCCTGGCCGGTCCGGAGCAACTCAGCTGGACTGATTCCCATCTCGGTGAACCCGGCCCGGACGAAATCCTGGTGTCGACGCTGGCCGGTGCGATCAGCATCGGCACCGAACTGCCGCACTACCTCGGCACCTCACGCGGCATCACAAAAGCGTATCCAACCATGACCGGCTACGAGAGCGTCGCGCGGGTGCTCGCCGGCGGCTGTGAGGTCGACACCATCAAACCGGGCGATCGCATTTTCTCGTTCTACGGTCATCGGACGCACGCGATCATCCCGGCGTCCAAAGCAATTGCGGTGCCCGACGACGTTGATGACGAGATCGCACTGCTTGCTATCCTCAGTTGCGATGTTGCCAAGGGGATTCGCGCGCTGTCACCAGCGCCGGACGATCCCGTGCTCGTCACCGGCGCCGGCACAATCGGCCTGCTGACGCTCTGGGTCTTGTTGTGCTACGGCGTCCGGCACGTCGACATCTGCGAGCCACAACCGAACCGCCGCTATCTGGCCGGAAGCGTCGGCGCTCGTTCAACCTTCGCCCCAGTCGAGCAGAGCCGGTTCACGACAAACTACGCGTACGGCTTCGAGTGTTCCAGCCGCGACACCGCCTTCGGCCTGCTTCAACAAACGATGCGGCCCGGTGGTTCCATCTGCGTGCTGGCCGACGGCAACCTCGAACCGCTGGCCCTTCAGCCCGCCTTCCATCAGAAGGAACTGCACATCGTCGGGTCGAGCGACGGGTGGGACTATCAGGCCCATGCCCGCTGGTTCTTCGCGCAACCTCGTGATCGGCTCGATATCCTCCGTCAACTCTTCGACTGGCGCATCGATGCGGCTGAATTACCTGACGCGTTCCACCGGCTGGCGCACGGTCCGGAGCGGCCGATCAAGGTTTTCGTGCGTTATCCGCAAGCACATTCTTTGAGTGCTCCGTAAGCGGGGGCTCATCCTGTCGCGTCCTGAAGCACGACAGCGCAGGCATGGCAACGCCAGCTATCGTCTGTGATAGCTGGCGTTGCTCAGTGCGAATGGATGATGACGGCTACCCTTCGAGCAGCAGCGTCTCTGGGTCTTCGAGCAGTTGCTTGACGCGGACGAGGAACTGGACCGCTTCCTGACCGTCGACGACACGATGGTCGTAGGAGAGCGCCAGGTACATCATCGGGCGCACAACGACTTCTCCATCGACCACCACCGGTCGCGGTTCGATCTTGTGCATTCCGAGGATGCCGACCTGCGGTGGATTGAGAATCGGCGTCGAGAGCAACGAGCCGTAGATGCCACCATTGGTGATGGTGAACGTGCCGCCGAGCAGTTCATCGAGCGAGAGCTTGTTATCACGCGCCTTGGTCGCGAGATCGACGATTTCCTGCTCGATGGCGGCGAACGAGAGCCGGTCTGCGTCGCGCACTACCGGCACGACGAGTCCTTCTTCGGCGCCGACCGCGATGCCGATGTCGTAGTACTTCTTGAACACCAACTCGGTGCCCTGGATCTCGGAGTTCACGCGCGGGAACGCCTTGAGCGCGCCCACGACCGCTTTCGTGAAGAACGACATGAAGCCGAGTCCGACGCCGTGCTGCTCCTTGAACGCATCACGCCGTCGCTTGCGCAGATCCATGATTGCGCTCATGTCGACCTCATTGAAGGTCGTCAGCATGGCGGCCGTGCGCTGCGCCTCGACCAATCGTTGCGCGATCGTCTGGCGGCGGCGGCTCATGCGCACGCGCTCTTCGCGACGCCCAAGCGCCTCGTCAAACGGCGCCGGAGCCGCTGGAGCAGCGGCGGGTGCGGCTGGCGCAGCCGGCGGAATTGGCGCCTGCGTCGCACCGTTGGTCGGTGTGGCGGGCGCGGCGGCCGGAGCCGGAGCCGTGGCCGGTCGATTCAGCGCATAGCGCAACACATCTTCGCGTGTCACGCGGCCACTCTCGCCGCTCGCCGGAACCTTCGAAAGATCCAGATCGTATTCGGCAGCCAGGCGACGCACACCCGGCGTGGCTCGCACGCCACCGGCCATTTCGGCCGGCTCCGCTTGCGGCGCACTGGCCGGTGCTTCGGCAGCCGCTGTCGGCGGCGCCGCGGGAGCGGCAGCGGGCGCGGCCTGCTCGGCCGCCGGCTCGGCGGACGTCGCGGCGCTCTCGTCGATCGAGGCGATCACTTCACCGACGTTCACCGTCTCGCCTTCTTGCTTCATGATCTTGTCGAGCCGACCGGCTTCCTGGGCGATGACCTCGACGTTGACCTTATCGGTCTCCAGTTCGACCAGCGTCTCGCCCGAAGCGACCTGGTCACCCTCTTTCTTCAGCCACGTCCCAACCACCGCATCGACGACCGATTCGCCAAGCGTTGGAACACGAACCTCAGTCGGCATGCTTCACTCCATACGTCTTCAGCTCCGGAACCGGCGCCCCCTGGTATGCCTCCGTCACGATCCGGTTCTGCTCCATCGTGTGGAGTTCGGCCAACCCTTCGGCCGGGCTGGCACGATCCGGGCGGCCGGTGTAGCGCAATTCGAGATCGCGATCGGCCGCGATTTCTTGCAGATGCGGGCTGACGAAGCTCCAGGCGCCCATATTCCGCGGCTCTTCCTGGAGCCAAACGAGTTCACGCGCGTTCGGATACGAACTGAGGACCTGACGCAGCATCTCTTCCGGGAACGGATAGAGCTGCTCCAGGCGCACAAGCGCCACGTTCTCATTCGCCTTACGTTGCTCGCCGCTGATTAGATCGACATAGACCTTGCCCGAACAGAGAACGATTCGACCGACCGCCGCTCGCTCGCCCGGCAGATCGGGGTCGTCAAGCACCGGCTGGAAACGGCCGGTTGTCAACTCATCGACCGGCGAGGCCGCTGCCGGATGGCGCAACAGACTCTTTGGCGTCATCAGCATCAACGGTCGTGGCGCGCTGGTCAGCAGTCCGGCGTGCGTGCGCAGCAGATGGAAATACTGGGCCGAGGTCGTGCAATTCGCCACACGGATATTGTCGTCGGCCGCGAGTTGCAGGTAACGCTCGAGCCGTGCACTCGAGTGCTCCGGCCCCTGGCCTTCATAACCATGCGGCAACAGCATCACCAGCGATGACGTCTGCCCCCATTTGGCCCGACCAGAGGTAACGAATTGATCGATGATCACCTGCCCGGGGTTGGCGAAGTCGCCGAACTGACCCTCCCAGATCACCATCGTTTCCGGCGCGAAGACGCCATAGCCGTATTCAAAGCCGATTGTCGATGCCTCGGCAAGCGGGCTATTGTAGACAACAAAAGATGCGCGTCCGGAATCAAGTTCCTGCAACGGCATAATCGTCTTACCAGTTCCGAAGTCATGGAAAACCAGATGCCGCTGGCTGAAGGTACCGCGCTCGCTATCCTGTCCCGACATCCGGATCGGCGTGCCGTCGGCGACGATGCTGGCGAAGGCGAGCGCTTCGGCGTGGGCCCAATCGACTTTGCCGCCCTCCTCGACGACCTTCAGCCGTTGCGCAATATTGCGCTTCAGCTTCGGGTTGAGCGCGAAGCCTTCCGGAATCGAGTAGATCTGCTTATTCAGTTCTTTGATCAGCGAGAGTGGCAATGCCGAATCGATGACTCGGACCACCCCAGCATAGGCATCCGGCACGACCGGAGGCTCGGCCTCGCCTCGCTCGATCAGCCGATGACGGATCTCTTGCAGGCGATCGATCGAGGCCTGCGCCATCGCTTCCGACTCAGCCAGTGGTACGACGCCTTGCTCGGCCAACTTTTGCGCCCAGAGCGCGCGCACGGTCGGGTGCGAGGTGATCTTGGCGTACATCATCGGTTGGGTGAAGTTCGGCTCGTCGCCTTCGTTATGACCCCAGCGCCGATAGCCGATCATATCGATCATGAAGTCTTTGTTGAATTCCTCGCGATAGGCGAAGGCGAGCCGCACCGCCGACAGGCAGGCTTCCGTATCATCGCCGTTGACGTGGACCACCGGAATCTCAAAGCCGCGGGCCATATCGCTCGCGTAAAAGGTTGAGCGGTCCTGGCTCGGAAGCGTCGTGAAACCGATCTGGTTGTTGGTGATGATGTGAACCGTGCCGCCCGTCTCGTACCCATCGAGGCGCGAAAGATTGAGCGTCTCAGCAACAATGCCTTCCCCAGGGAAGGCAGCATCTCCATGAATCAAAATTGGGAAGGCGGCATCCACGTTTTGCCTGGGGGCGCCGGGCTGGTCGCGTTCGTCCTGTGCGGCACGGGTCATGCCTTCAACGACCGGATCGACGAACTCCAGATGGCTGGGGTTCGACGGCACCGTAATGCGTGCGGGGATCTCGCCCGGGTCTTTCTGGGCGCCGATATGATATTTGACGTCACCCATCCAGCCACTCGTGCGTGGATCGGCCGACGGTGGTGCCGAATGAACGTAATGCATAAATTCGGCGATCAGCTTCTCGGCCGGCTTTCCGACCACATTAGTCACGACGTTGAGCCGGCCACGATGCGCCATGCCGATGATCACGTCGTGTGCGCCGTTTCCGGCGGCCGCCGCGATCAATTGATCGAGCATCGGCACCAGCATGTCGTTGCCCTCAATCGAGAAGCGCTTTTGACCGACGAATGCGCGATGCAAAAAGTGTTCTAACCCCTCAACATCCGAGAGCCGGCTCAGAATCGCGCGTTTCTCATCAGCGCTCAGCGGCTGGTTGTATCGTTGCGATTCGACTGCGTCGAGCAGCCAATCTCGTTCATGCGTTACCTGCACATGGTCGAAATCGTAGCCGGTACGGCCGCAATAAATCGCGCGGAGCTGAGCGATTGCTTCAGCCAAATTCGCCGCGCGCGCGGCGATCGGGCCACCGGCAATACTGGCCGGCAGTGAGGCGAGATCGGCGTCGGATATGCCGTGAGTCGCCGGATCGAGCGCCGCATCACCGACCGGCTCGCTGCCAAGCGGATCAAGATCGGCTGCGAAATGGCCACGTTCGCGGATACTCTCCACAAACTGGACCGCGCCGACGATCTTGGCGGTATCGATCGCAGCAACCGCGGCCGGCGCGCTCGTGGTCGGCAGTTCCGGACGCCATTGTTCGAAGTAGGCACGTGTCGCCGCGTCTACTTGCTCCGGATCCTGCTGATACCGTTCATAGAGTTCCAGCACATAGGCCGCATTGGGGCCATGAAAACGGCTTGTAATACTCATGACACGCTACCACCCTAGCTGTGCTCAGATCGTGGGCAAACGATCTCCGCTGATCGTTCCCATCGCGTCGACACGTACGGCGCGTACGGAATGTCCGGCGCGGACCATTGGATTTATGTTCACTCGAAGGGATTGCGTTCGTCCAGCCGATCTGGGTAACACGGAAGCACCATCCCCTCGCATTACGCTCCGTGTCAGTTCTCACCTGTCCGAAAAACGAGAACGCTGGGCCCCCCGACCCAATTGAGACGAGGCGAACAGATCACTATCTAAATGGTACACCATTCCCCCAATTTCGGGGCATTTGCATTGACAACCTGGCCCAGTTGAGATGCGTCAGTCGATTTCCGGTATCCGCCCATCGAGCACAGCGCGCACCGATTCGACACTGTAGACCGTGCCGGGTGGAATGGCGTGTGCCATGGCGGCCACGCGGGCACGCGCCAACTCGTCATGTTCCCAGGTGAGCCGGCCGTATTCCTTCCACTCCTCAGGATCGAAGGCCGCTTCCAGGCGACTCGTCGTGAAGTCGTACAGTGGCAGGATGTCGCTATCGCGCGCTACGTGATAACGCTCTAGGACGGTCGCTTCATCGCTCTCACCGCGCCAGCAGGCATCGAGCGCATCGACCAGCAGCACCGCCGAACGCGCGGCATCACCCATGCCCTGTACCGTATGCGGGTCTTTGTGCGAACCGGCATCGCCAACCAGAGCCCAGCCCGGTCCGGCAGGCGTGCGCAGGAAGTTCGGCAGATCGCCGGTGCCGACGATCGGGCCGTCGAGCGGCGCATCGCCGAGTCGCGCCGCAACCGGTTCGACGAGACTGATCCCCTCGCGGAAATGTTCGCGGTAGCCGTCGCGAAAGCGGTGAAATGCGTCGTGCTGCACGCCAAAGCCGACCAGCGTCAGTCCGGCATCGGTCGGAAAGACGAACAAGGCGGCGTAGTCGGCCCCGACCGCCGGATAGCCGGCCAGCCGCGCTGCCATCGCGCTCGGCGGCACATCCAGCGGCACCCCGGCATAATAGCCGTAGTACCAGGCAAAGAGCGCTGGAACCTCGAAATAGGCGCTTGCTCCAACCTCGCGCGCCACGAGCGAATTACGACCATCGGCCCCAATAAGGAAGCGCCCGGCGATCTCTGATTCGTCCTGGCTCCCGATGGCACGCACACGCACCCCGCTCGCTCGCTCACCATCCCAGATAAGGCCGGTCACGCGCACACCGGTACGCAAGTCGATCCGTGGCTCAGCCGCGGCCGCCTCGACCAGAATCGCGTCGAGCGTTTCGCGCCGGATGCAGAGCGCGAAATCGCGGCCGTTCCGTTCGGCAAACGGCGCATCGACATAGGGAAAGCGCAGGCGCTTGAGGCGCGGCGCATCGACCGCCAGCACGCGATCAAGCACGCCTATTCGTTCAAAAACATCCATTGTGTCGGTGAAGAAAAGATGGGTCGAAAGTGTGCTGCTCGGAAAGTGAGACTGATCGAGCAGCAACACCGAGTAGCCGCGCTGGGCAAGCAGCAGCGCCGTGGTCGCGCCGCCAATGCGGGCACCAACGACGATCGCGTCATAGTTCATAAGAAGCCGGATTCCTTTACCCGAGTTCGGGCCGCGCCATCGCGGCCCGCACGTATCACAGACTAATGATACGGCGGCGGGTCATTACGGCCCGTGCACGGCATCGCGTTTGCTCTCAATGCCGTGCGCCTTGGAGAGCCGGATCTCCCCGATGCACGTTGCGCAACGTGAGACCCGGCGGTACGTTCTTGGTTGATAGAGGTTTTCAACTAAAGGAGCCGGATCGTGGATAGAGACGAAGCAAGCGCAACGGCGTCCGTTCTCGCACCGCTCAAGGCATTGCTGCCACGCCTCGAATCGCTCTACAAGGACATTCACGCCCACCCAGAGCTGTCGATGCAAGAGACGCGCACGGCTGGCGTGGCCGCTGACCAGCTACGCGCCGCCGGCTTCGACGTAACCACCGGCATCGGCAAGACCGGCGTCGTCGGGCTGCTGCGAAACGGCGACGGGCCGACCGTCATGCTGCGCGCCGATATGGACGCGCTGCCGGTTAAGGAAGCGACCGGGCTGCCCTATGCCAGTTCCGTGACCGCGACTGATCGCGAGGGGAAGACGGTACCGGTCATGCATGCCTGCGGCCATGACATCCACGTCACCTGGCTGATCGGCGCGGCAACCCTGTTCGCCCAGCAGCGCGATGCCTGGCAGGGAACCGTGCTGGCCGTCTTCCAACCGGCGGAGGAGACGGCTGAGGGCGCGCAGGCGATGATCGACGATGGACTTTTCACGCGCTTCCCGCAGCCGGACGTCGTGCTCGGCCAGCACGTCATGGTCGGACCGGCCGGCGCCCTCGGCTCGCGCAGCGGCGTGGTCACCTCCGCCGCCGATAGCCTGCAGATCACGCTCTTTGGTCGCGGCGCGCACGGGTCGATGCCCTAGGCCAGCATCGACCCGGTGGTTATGGCCGCGGCGACGGTCATGCGGCTGCAGACGATCGTCTCGCGCGAACTGGCCGCGACCGAGTCGGCTGTCGTGATCATCGGTTCGCTCCAGGTCGGCACGAAGGAGAATGTCATCCCCGAAACGGCCGTGATTAAACTGAACGTTCGGACGTTCGATGATGGGGTCCGCAAACGTGTGCTCGACGCGATCGCGCGGATCGTCAACGCCGAGGCCGCCGCGTCGGGTGCACCAAAACCGCCGGAGATCACTCCGCTCGATCAATACGCGTTGGTAAAGAACGATCCGAGCGCGACCGAGCGTGTTGGCAATGCGTTCCGCATGTACTTCACGGTCGATCGCGTCCACGATACCGGTCCAGCCTCCGCCAGCGAGGACTTCGGCTCGTTCGGTGCCGAGTGGCATGTGCCATCAGTCTTCTGGTTCGTCGGCGGTACGGACCCCGACACCTACGCAAAAGCAAAAGCGTTGGGCCGGGTCGGCGAGATTCCGACCAACCATAGTCCATTCTTCGCGCCGGTGCTTCACCCGACGCTCGAGGCCGGCGTTGAGGCGTTGGTCGTTGGAGCGCTCGCATGGCTTACTCCGGAGCGCCACGCTTGATCATTCACTATCGTCAGAGCGGCACGCGCACTGCGGTGATCACAACGGAGCGATTCGAGTGACACGCGAAACAAGGAGTTCAGGGTGAGTGCGAGCACATTTGTCCTGGTGCTCGATCTGCTTGGGACGTTCGTCTTCGCGCTCAGCGGTGCGCTGGTCGGCGTCAATAAGAAGCTTGATCTCTTCGGAGTGCTCGTGCTCTCGTTCGCGGCCGGCAACGCCGGCGGAATTACGCGAGATCTGCTGCTCGGCGCGACTCCGCCGCCGGCTATCAGCAGCTGGCACTATGTTGTCGTTTCGCTCGGGGCAGGGCTGCTGACATTCGTCTGGTCGCCGGTCGTCCAGCGCATGCAAGAACTGATCTCGATCATCGACGCGGCAGGTCTCGCGCTCTTCGCGGTTTCCGGCGCCACCAAGGCGATGGACTTTCATCTCAACCCACTCGCGGCGATCATGCTCGGTGTTCTGACCGGCATCGGCGGGGGCATGCTGCGTGACGTTTTGGTCTCGGAGGTGCCGACCGTCTTACACGCCGACCTCTATGCCGTCGCGGCACTAGCCGGAGCTGCGGTGGTGGTCGGCAGCTACTATCTGCCGCTTTTCACGACGACGGCATCCCTCGCCGGTGGGGTACTCTGCTTCGCGATCCGGATGATCGCAATCCGCCGCGACTGGCAACTCCCCAAGCCCCACCAACCCCGCGACAAGAACCAACCCTCGCCGAGTTGAAGCGCGGGAAGGGAGGCCCTCACCCCCGGCCCCTCTCCCAACGATTGGGATAGGGGAGATTCAAGTGAAGCGCAGTCGTTCCAACACGTTGGACGACGGGCCAACGAGATGAATCATGACCTTGTTCGCCGCAAGACACCCCTCTCCCGTCTCGAACGGGAGAGGGGCCGGGGGTGAGGGCAGCTTCGTTACTTCGCCAATCCTTAGTCGTCCGTGTGCTCGACCTTTTCGGTCGTGCTGGCGGCGGTGAGCGTGCCGCTGGGGACGGCCGGTGGCGGCGGTGTCACAGCCTCCGGATCGTCATGCAACTCCTGTACCGAACTGCGGAATTCGCTAATCGACTTGCCGAGCGTTCGTCCGAGATCGGGCAGCTTGCCCGGGCCGAAGATGATGAGAACGGCAATCAGGATGATGATGAGTTCGGGAGCACCAATATCGAATGGCACCTTCTGCCTCCTCTTAATGACCGGCCGCACACTGGCCGGAACGTCGCACTAGGAATCACGCGATGATGGACGCTTGCCCACACCGCGTTCGGCGCTAAGCTGGGCGGTCGCCTCCGCACGCGTACGCACCTGCAACTTGCGCAGGATATGCTCGACATGCTTCTTAACCGTCGCGGGCGAGATCATGAGCTGATGGGCAATCTCCTTGTCACGAAGTCCAGCTGCCAGGAATGTCAAAATCTCCCGCTCGCGCTCGCTCAGCAGCGCGAGCCGTTCCGGATTCGTCGCCGGCCGCAACTGGCGGAAATGCGCCAGTACACGGCTCGCCATCGCCGGTGTGAGCGGCAACGCGCCGCTGCTGCCGGCGCGGATCGCATCGACAATCTCATCTCGACCGGCGTTTTTCGTGATATAGCCGCAAGCCCCGGCACGCAGCGATTCAAACAGATCCTCCTGCGCCGATGAGACGGTCAGCATGATGACGCAAACTTGCGGCAACCAGCCCACAATCGCGCGCGTCGCTTCGATACCGGATAATTCGGGCAGGTCGATATCCATCAAAATGACATCCGGGCGGGCGGCGACTGCCCGGTCAACGGCCGTCTGACCGTCGGTCGCTTCGGCAACCAGTGTCATGTCGGCCTCGGCGCCGATGATCTCGCGCAGCGTCCGGCGCATCAGCGAATGGTCCTCGACCAGCATCACCTGAATCATCGCGCGCCGTCCAATTCCCGGATCGGCAGCCGAGCGCGGATCGTCGTGCCCTGCCCCGGCGCGCTGTCGATGGTCAGGGTTCCGCCGAGCAGCTGGGCGCGTTCGATCATGCCGCGCAGACCAAAGGCGCCGGGACGAGCCGGCTGTGCCGGGTCGAAGCCACGGCCGTCGTCCTGGATATCAAGCTCAAGAACGCTGTCCCTCTGTCGCAGCGAGAGCCGGACGAGGCTGGGAGCCGCATGTTTACCGGCATTCGTGATCGCCTCACGACTGATGCGCAGGATCGCCACCTGGGCCGGAGCCGGAATG
Source organism: uncultured Thermomicrobiales bacterium (assembly GCA_937891245.1). Lineage (GTDB taxonomy): Bacteria > Chloroflexota > Chloroflexia > Thermomicrobiales > Thermomicrobiaceae > CALAGB01. The sequence continues at coordinate 10,805 of CALAGB010000025.1, forward strand.
GCGGTCAGTTCGGCCTCCTGGGTCACCTCGACTGGCACCCCGAAGCGGTCGGCGAGATCGTCCGATTGCCGCCGCAGCGCCTCGACGAAGTCGTCCGGCGCGACCGTCTGCCCACGCAGGATGGTGATGGCGTAGCGGGCCTCCGAGAGCGCCCGGTCGGCCAGGCCGTGCTCGTACCCATCGCCCGTGGCGTCGCTCAGCCGCAGCCGGAGCACCGCCAGGTCCTGCGCCAGACCGTCATGAAGCTCACGCGCCAGCTGGGCGCGCTCGTCGCGTACGGCACCGGCCGCCAATTCGTCGTACAACTCGATCGCACGTAGCAAATTGGCCGTCTGGTTCGCGACGATCCGCAGGTATTCTTCGGCATCTGGCTCCAGCGTCTGGCCATCAGCGAGGCGCACATCGAGCGCGCCATACCGCACGCCATCGAGTTGCACCGGAATCGAGAGTTGTGCATCAACCGGAGTGCGTTGATCACCGACGCGTACGCTGACCGTTGCCGGTGGGCCGACGACCTTCGTCGCACGTCGTGCGGCGCCGAGGACGAGGGCAGGATCGCGGCTGATTACAGGCGTCTGGCTGAGTGCCAGCAGCGCGCTCGCCCGCTCCTGCTGGCGTCGCATACCGCCCGAGGCACGGACATACTGGTGCCCCAGGAAGGCCAGCAGCAGAAGGTAGGAGACGAGCCAGAGCAGATCGGAGATTGTGACCGCGGGATGAAACGGCGCCGGGTAGAAGATGAACTGAAACTGCGCGATGAATGCCGTAATGAGCGCCAGCGCCAGCCAGGCATCTTCACCTTCACGCACCGCCAACGTCAGGCGATAGGCGAGCCAGAAGTAGAGCACGGCAAGCAGCGATTCGAGCAGCATGCCGAGCAACGTCTGTCCGGCAAGTGTGCTCGTCGTAAATCGACCAGGTAGGCTAAAGAGTTCCCAGGCTTCGCTGCCGAGCAGGCGCGGCAGCCGGTCGTGCCAGTACCAAAAGGCGACATCGGCCAGGGCGATCCCCGCCACCACAAAGGCGATCCGTCCGCCGAGCTGCGCAAGCCAGCTTCGACCGCGTGGCCAGGAGAGCAGACCGAGCAGGAGCAGCACACCGGCCACGGCACGCGTCAGCAGCCAACCCCACATCGGCGCATCGGCCACCGATTCAAAGGTTGAACCGCTGAACGGCAGGATCAGCCCGAACCAGAATTCGGTGACGGCGATCGTGCCGAAGGCCGCCGCGATCGCGAGATCGAACGGCCGCCGCTCGAAGACATAGCGCGCCAGCCCGACGAAGCTAACCATCGTCGCGACCAGCGTATTGAACGTTTCGAGAGTAAAGCTGAGCGTTTCGTGCCGGAAGGTGACACGTAAACCGGGGATGAGCACGATGAGCAACGTGAAGAAACCGAGCAGCAGCCACCAGAGGTGAACCATCCGAACGGGCTGGCTAAGCGTCTCGAGCTCGTCGCGCGACTGATGCCGCGCCATGTTCTGCATCGTGACCATCATCGTTATCCGGTCGTCGCACTGGATAAGTATACGTCCGGTCGTATATCGGAATGTCGCGCGAGCCGGCCGCCCCATTCCGCCGGTTGCCTGCCTGAAGGGGTACCTCTGCCGGCCTCCCCGGTCGATACTCTCTTTGGCGTATTCACGCCAGATGGCACCTCGGACCTCAAGTTCGCCACATGGGCGAACCGAGTACGCGTCCCCGAACGGGCCGTCGTTGGAGGTGCGCATACGGGAATGGATCGTGGAGACCCGAACGTAGTATCGTCAGGGGCGCGTAGAGGGGAATGGGTTGTTGGATCCGGAGCGTGGCATCGCCGGAAGCGCGCCAGGGGGAGGGGATTGTGGAGCCCCGAACGGATTGCCGCTCCGACCCCGCCAGCGGGGGACGCATTGTGGTGCCCCGAACGTGGCGTCGCCCCGACCTCGCCCGGGGGAACAGCAGTGCCAAACGTTGGACGTTCGCCCAGTCCAGCCCGCCCGGGGATAAATGCCCGGGCTCCTGCGGCGAAGCCCACTGAAGGGGCTGAGTGGGTGTTCGTTCGTAGGTTCCTCGCAACTCCCCCTGTCATGCTGAGTAGGTGACCACAGTGAATTTGTCCGATTCACTGCGAACCG
>CALAGB010000026.1 GCA_937891245.1 uncultured Thermomicrobiales bacterium
CGACACCTGCGCCAACACCGCCGCCGCCGCCTGCTCCCGCTGCCACGCAGGGCTTTGTCTGGCCGGTGCAGGGAACGATCACGCAGAACTTCGGGCCAACCGGCCTCAGCCTGGAACCGGCCTACGAAGGCTATGCACACTTCCACCAGGGACTCGATATCGCGAACAGCATGTACACGCCGATCCACGCGGCCGGTGCCGGCACCGTCATCTTCTCCGGCTGGAGCAACAGCGGTTACGGTTTCTGCGTGAAGATCGACCATGGCAACGGCCTGGTCACGCTCTACGGCCACATGGCGCAACAGCCATCGGTCAGCGTCGGCGAATCGGTCAACGCGGGCGACTTGATCGGCAAGATGGGCAGCACCGGCGCCTCGACCGGACCGCACACACACTTCGCGGTCCTCAAGGACGGCGTTTGGGCTAACCCGCTCAACTACTTGCCGTAGCCGTACAACACGCAAATGAACGGCCCACCCTCATTCGAGGATGGGCCGTCTGCTTTTCTGGTTCCGCGACTCAGGCCGGAATACGCTCGCGGATGAACTCGGCCAGCATGTCTGCCAGGCCGTCGATGTAGCGCTGGCCGCGCTCGGCATCGGCCGGTCGCGCATCGCCGAGGATGCCGTTGCGCGTCAAGGCCGTCATTCCCTGCGAGAAGATCAGCTTCGCCGCCTCCTCGTCAAAATCGCCGACGAAGCCTTCTTCAGCGACATCCATCAGTACCAGCTCCGGCCTGGCGGCGAGCACCATCGACGTTTCGGTCTCTCCTGCATGCGCGCCCGCGACCTGCGGCGTGATTCCGTCCTGCGCTGCCGCATCGTTCATGACCGCGATGAACGACATCAGGTCGGTGAAGGGGAGATAGCGCGCCCCACCGATCTTTCCCCCCGTTTCGCTCTCTAGCTCTCCCAACGGGCCAAAATTACCCCCATGGCTTGGCAAGACGACGACATTCGTGAAGCCATGCCGTGCCAGACTCGCGACGTACTGACGCACCACCGCCTTGAACGTCTCCTTGTCGAGCGTGATCGTCCCCGGGAAAGCCATGTGGTGCTCCGAAACGCCGAACGGAATCGTTGGACCGACGATCACGTTATCGAGCCGCGCTCCAACCGCGTCAGCGAGTGTCGTTCCGAGCAACGTATCGGTCTGGAACGGCAGGTGCGGTCCATGCTGCTCCATCGACCCCGCCCCACAAACCACGGTCGTCGTCCCGGCGTCGAGCGCCGCCCGCACTTCAGGCCAATGCATCTCCGCCAGCCGTCGAATTTCTGCCATTGCTCTCCTCCATCCATTCACATCTCACATCACGTGGATTCCGCGTATTGTCACACAGTCCGCGCCGTCGGTCAGGCGTTGACGACCGGCGCGGACGTACCGACCGCACTTCGATGCTGCCGGTGGCCCCGCGGCTGGCTTCCAGGGCGTCAAGCCGCGGATCGACCGGAGATGAACTGGCTTGATGCTGTCGGGGCGAAGCCGGATGCCGCACCCGCTGGCCAGCATCCGACGGATGTTCTTCTCCGCCGCTGTGAATCGTCGTACCAGCGTCGGAGCCTCACGAGCGCATGCGCCACCCTACGTTGCGGGAATAATGTTCTGGTTCATACGAAGCAGATTTGTCGGGTTATACTTGGCCTTGACGCGGGTCAGGCGGGCATAGTTCGGACCGTAGCCAGTGCGGACCAGCGCCTCCTTCTCCTCGCCGAGGCCCGGGAAGTTGAGGTACATCCCGCCGGAGGAGAACTTGCCGAACGACGCCCAGCACTCGCGCGCCCAGGCGATATTCGCTTCGTCCTCGGCTGGATCCGTCCATTGCGTCGAGACATTGACGTAGTACGGCGCGTTCCGTCGGCCGTAGGCTGTCTCGTCCGTGCCCATCCGGCTCATCGCTCCGCCGTTGTGCAAGACCTCGATGATCGTCCGCGGCGATGGTGGTGCGGCGATCCTCGCGCAGAGCTCGTGTATAACCTCATCGCTCAAATGGTCGAGGTCGCGCGCCTTCTGGTAGTACCGAACGCCCTTCGGGAAGTTCGCGTCGAACCCACTCTGGATCCAGACGTATGGAACGGGGCCGCTCAGATCGAGCATGGGCGTGGCGAACTCCCGCAAGGGAGCCAACAGCTGTTCGCCCTCTTGGGCTGGACCGCTGAACATCGCGAAAATGCCAACGACCGCTCGCCCCTGAAGCTCCGGAGGAATTGGAGCGTGAGCTGGAAGAGTCGAGAAAATGAGATCACTGCTGATCTCGTCCGGCGCAGTCGCGGTGAAGTCGCGCCATTTCGCTGCGACAACTGGCGCGTCCGCTGCCGCATAGAGCGGAATGGCCGCGGCCACGACGGGCCCGACCGGATGGAGCTGGAAGGCGAATGACGTGACGACGCCGAAATTGCTCCCTGCGCCACGGACGGCCCAGAACAGGTCCTCGTTCTCGGTTGTACTCGCCGTCCGGACCTGTCCGTCGGCGCAGACGATCTCGACCGAGAGCACGTTGTCGATGGTCAGGCCGTACTTGCGCCGCAACCGCCCGTATCCGCCATGAAGCGTCAACGCCGCTACACCCGTGGTCGAGATGACGCCGGACGGCGTCGCCAGGCCGAAGAGCTGCGTCTCGCGATCGACATCACCCCAAATGGCTCCGCCCTGGACTCGCGCAATCCGAGCCACAGCATCGACGAAGACGCCTCGCATCAGCGATAGGTCGATGACCAGACCTCCATCGCATATGGCGTTTCCGGCGACGTTATGCCCACCACTTCGAATCGCGAGCCGCAGCCCATGCTCGCGCGCGAAGTTGACCGTCGTGACGACATCGGCGGTCCCCTGTACGCGGACTATGAGGGCCGGACAACGATCGATCATCCCGTTCCAGATGTGCCGGGCGCCGTCGTATTCGGGATCTGATGGCCGGATGAGCTTTCCACGGAGTGAGGCCGCGAAGGCCTGGACGATATCCTCGTTGAGTTCGCCGGCCATATGTGATTCGGCTGCCATCTACGTTCTCCCTCACGAGCGTGCGCCAACGGTATCGCGCTTGAGGCGCCCGGCCGGCACACAGTGTCGTCGCTCATACGACGCGAAGGACGATATCAGTGCTCAGGACTGAAGCGGTTCACCCGCCAGGAACTCCGACATCGAAAAGTCAACTTCAGACTGGAACGTTGCATCGATTATGCAAATAGCATAGACAGGATGTCAATTGGCGAAGTTCGCACTTCCGTCAGACTTGGATCCCCTCAGGTCGCCGGCAGCAGGCGCGACCATTTCACTGAACATGAGGCAATCGGACTACCCCGGTGCACCGATGGCAGGGCGACAGGAAGGAGGGCCTTCGCTGCGGCTCAGGATGACGAGGGGCAGCGGGGCAGCGTGAGGGGCAGGCGCACTTGGGACGACCGAGTGTGCGAGCGGCGGGTCAGACGTTGACGGGTGCGGCGTTTGCATCGAACCTAGGGAGCGTATCGCACGGGCGATCGCAGATAGGAAGAAGGGGCATACGATGCAGGATGTCTATCAGTACATCGACGACCATCGCGACGAATACCTGGAGCAGGTGCGGACGCTCTGCCGCCAACCGAGCATTTCGGCGCAGAATATCGGTATCCAGGAGACGGCCGAGATGGTGAAGGCGATGCTCGAAGCGATCGACGCCAAAGCCGAGATCGTGCCGATCGAGGGCGGCAACCCGGTCGTCTACGGCGAGGTCGGCAGCGGCAATCGCACGCTCAGCTTCTACAACCACTACGACGTGCAGCCGCCGGAGCCGCTCGAACTCTGGAAGAGCGAGCCGTTCGCGGCCGACGTGCGCGACGGCCGCATCTGGGCGCGCGGCATCGCCGACAACAAGGGCAACACCGTCTCGCGCATCTGCGCCATCGACGCCTACCAGAAGGTGCGCGGCGCGCTGCCCCTGCGTGTGAAATTCCTCATCGAGGGCGAGGAGGAGATCGGCAGCCCGCGACTGGAGCGCTTCACCGACGAGCATCCCGATTTGGTGCAGGCCGACGGCAACATCTGGGAAAGCGGTAGCAAGGATGTCGATGGCACACCGATCATTTCGCTCGGACTGAAGGGGATCTGCTACGTCGAATTGCGCGTCAAGTCGATCGCCCGCGATTTGCACTCGTCGCTTGGAGCCTCGGTGCCCAACGCTGCCTGGCGCCTCAACTGGGCACTCTCGACGCTCAAGGGACCGGACGAGCGCATCCGCATCCCTGGTTTCTACGATCGTGTCATCGCGCCGACCGACCACGACCTGGAGATCCTCGACAAACTGCCGAACACCGAAGCCAGCCGCAAGCAGCTGTATAACATCGACCAGTTCGTCAACGGCCTGAGCGGCCGCGATCTCCAACTGAAGGAATACTTCCAGCCGACCTGCACCATCTGTGGCATCAACTCCGGCTACACCGGTCCCGGCACCAAGACGGTGATGCCGGCCGAGGCGATGGCGAAGGTCGATTTCCGGCTCGTGATCGACCAGGATCCGTATGAGATTCGCGATCTGCTGCGCAAGCACCTCGACAACGAGGGCTTCTCCGACGTCGAGGTTGAGCTGCTGAGTGCCGAACATCCGGCTCGCACCTCAACCGACTCGGCGATCGTGCGAGTCGTGGAAGAAGCGCACCGCGAGATCGACGGCAAAGAGCCGGTCATCATTCCGACCAGCCTCGGCACCGGACCGGCCTACGTGATGGCCCACAAATTCGGCATCCCGTTCGCCTCCTCCGGCGTCGGTCATGCCGACTCGGGCGCGCATTCGCCGAACGAAAACATCTACGTCGAGGACTACGTCACCGGCATCAAGCGGATCGCCCGCATCATGGATGGCTTCGCCCGCACCTGATGACCGACTGGGTGGCGGCGCTTGGCCGCCACCCGCTTCACCATGCGTCAACACGATCTACGCAATACGCGGCTCACCTCACGAAACGCGCATCCGGTTGGACAAATGCTGTCAATTGAGCGATAACTGACTACCGCCACGAGATGGCTTCACCGCTTTGATCTACGAGGAGCGTAAGGTGGCTGGAACGCTGGTCATCGTGCCATGCGGTCAAACGAAAATCTGGTCGAAGTACCCGCTGGCCGGGGCGGTTGAGGCGCGCGACGCGTACATCGGTGGCCCCTTCAAGGTCAACCGCTCCTATGCCGAGCGCTTCGCCGATCGCTGGCTCATCCTGAGCGCCAAATACGGCCTGCTCGATCCGGGAATCCTGATTCCCGAAAACTACAATGTCACCTTCAAGGACCCGCGGAGCGGGCCGGTTGACGTCGCGACGCTCCGGCAGCAGGTCGAAGAGATGGGGCTGACGAGTTACGATCCAATCATCGTGCTCGGTGGCATGGAATACCAGCTCGCGGCGCGCGCCGCCTTCGCCAATCATGCCGACCTGCTCCATATGCCGTTCGCCGGTCTGCCGATCGGCAAAGCGATGCAAGCGACCAACCGCGCCATTGCCTCCGGCAACCCCTTCGCCGTCACCCGCTAACGAACGAACGCGCGTGGAGACACACACTTGTCATTCCGAGCCGCAGCGAGGAATCTCTTTCCCGTTCCTCGAAGATCGTGCTCTTAGGAACGCATGAGCGATCCTTCGCGTCGGCGCAGGATGACGAGGAACGTCTCTCCGCGCGCGTTCGCCCTTAGCTTCTGGCGCCCGGATAGGTCGGGTCGTGCATGCCGATCATGCCCTTGGCGAACCGCAGCTCGCCGGTGTGGCTGAGCGCGTGGTTCATGGCGTGTTGCAGGCGCTGCGCACAGGTGGCCGGACGATCTGGCGCGCTCGGCAGCGGCGCCACCTCTCGGTTCAACTCGTCATCGCTCGCACCGCGCAGGTACTCCTCGGTTTCGGCCATCAACTGCGCCTGGTATTCCTGCAGCAGTGAGCGGCTGACGATGAGCTCATCGACATCTTCATCGGTGAAGCCGGTGCCGATGCCCATACCCCGTGCGCCTTTGCCATCCGGGCTGTAGCCGGATTTCTCGGCGAAGCCACCACGATGCCAGGCGTCGTTTTTCGGCCCGAGACCCTTGACGATCCAATTGAGATCAACATCCCACACGCGTAGCAGGTGAAAATAGCTGAACGAGATCGGGTTAAGCGACGAACCTGGGCGCTGATGAAAGACATCCTCGGGCAAATCAGCGACCTGATTGTCGATGAAGTTCGACATCGACTGATACTGGGACAGGTAGACATCGGCCATGCTCATGCGCAGACCCTCCTCCTCACCGAGACAGCGGCAGACCCGCTACGTCCCGTCCTGTGTGCCCACATGCGGCATAACAGGCAGTGTCGGTACTACCCGCGCGCACGTCAAGTGCACGGCCATTGACACAACAAGCGCCGCGCGCGTATAGAAGCGCATCGCTACTCGTCGATACCCGCGAAAGGATCGAGCGATGGGGCCGCATGAAGAGATCGAAGAACAGACGTTCGTCGAGTTACAAGCACGCATGGAGAGCGGCGAGCTGAGCGCGTCATCGCTGCTGGCCGCCTATGTCGAACGGATCGAACAACTCGATCGCCGGGGGCCGGAACTACGCTCGGTGATCGAGTTGAATCCCGACGCGCCCGCGACTGCCGAGGCGCTCGACCGCGAGCGTCGCGAACACGGTCCGCGTGGACCGTTGCACGGCATCCCGATTCTGGTGAAGGACAACATCGACACGGCCGATCGGATGATGACGACCGCCGGATCCCTGGCGCTCGAAGGTTCACATGCCGCGCAGGATGCGTTCGTGGTCGAGCGGCTGCGCCAGGCAGGCGCGATCATCGCCGGGAAGGCGAATCTGAGCGAATGGGCCAACTTCCGTTCGAGCCGTTCGTCGAGCGGCTGGAGCGGTCAAGGTGGTCAGGGGAAGAATCCGTACGCGCTCGACCGCAACCCGTGCGGCTCAAGTTCCGGCTCGGGCCAGTCCGTCTCAGCCAATCTGATCGCCGCCGCGCTTGGGACCGAGACCGACGGCTCGATCGTCTGCCCCTCGAACAACAACGGCATCGTCGGCATCAAGCCGACCGTCGGACTCACGAGCCGCGCCGGGGTCATCCCGATCTCGTACAGTCAAGATACCGTCGGACCAATGACCCGCTCGGTCGCGGACGCGGCCGCGCTTCTCAGTGCTATCGCGGGCGTCGATCCGCGCGATCCGGCCACAGCCGCCAGTACCGGTAAGTCTCACAGCGACTACACCCAGTTCCTCGACAAGAACGGTCTGCACGGAGCGCGTATCGGTGTCGTGCGCGCCGTCTATTCCGGTTACAGCCGGGCGGCGGATGCGGTCGTTGAGGAGTCGATCCAGGTCATGCGCGATCTCGGCGCGGTCATCATCGACCCGGCCGACATTCCGACCGCCGAAGAGTTGAAGGCGAGCGAGGCTGAATTCGAGGTCTTGCTCTACGAGTTTAAGGCCGGTCTGAACAGCTACCTCGCCGGTCTCGGACCGAACGCGCCGGTACATACGCTCGAAGAGGTTATTCGCTTCAACCAGGAAAACGCCGCTCGCGAAATGCCCTACTTCGGCCAGGACACCTTCGAGAAGGCGCAAGAGAAGGGACCGCTCACCGAACAGGCCTATCTCCAGGCGCTCAGCACGAGCCGACGCCTCTCCCGCGAACAGGGACTCGACGCCGTCATCGATGCGTACCAGCTCGATGCGTTGATCGCGGCGACCGGCTCGCCGGCCTGGCCGACCGATCTGGTTAATGGCGATCACTACACCGGATCCAGTTGTGGACCGGCAGCCATGGCCGGCTATCCGCTCATCACGGTGCCGGCCGGCTTCGCATTCGGTCTGCCGATTGGGCTCACCTTCATGGGTCGCGCCTTCAGCGAGGCGACGCTCATCCGGCTCGCCTACGCCTTCGAGCAGGCAACGAAGGTGCGCCGACCGCCTCAGTTCCTGGCGACGCTCTCGTTCTCATAAGGGATTGTTCGGAATAATACGAACGATACGACGTTTGGACGTGTGGGAGCACGAGATTAGAGCGGGAGAACGCACTGGTTATTCAACACGATGTCGTGATTATCGGCGGCGGGCAAGCCGGATTGGCGACCGCCTACTACCTGCGCCGCACCGGCCTGTCATTCGAAATCCTGGATGCCGAAGACGGTCCGGGCGGCGCCTGGCGACATACCTGGGACTCACTGCATCTCTTCTCTCCGGCGCGCTTCAGCTCGCTGCCTGGCTGGATCATGCCGGGCGGGCCGGATTGGTATCCGCCACGCGATCACGCGCTGAAATACATCGCCGAATATGAAGAGCGCTACAAACTGCCAATCCGTCGCCCGGTGATAGTCAAGCGGGTCGTGCGCGCTGCTGACCGTCTGCGCATCGAGACTGACGCCGGCGAGTGGGCGGCCCGAGCCGTCGTCAGCGCCACCGGCAGCTGGCGCCGGCCCTATCTCCCGCACTATCCGGGTGTCGAACACTTCCGGGGCGAGCAACTCCACTCGGCGGACTATCGAAATCCCGACTGCTTCGCCGGTAAACGGGTCATGATCGTCGGAGGCGGCAATTCAGCGGCACAGATTCTGGCCGAAGTCTCGCGCGTCGCCGAGACGATCTGGGCGACACTGCGTGAACCAACCTTCCTGCCCGATCATATCGACGGCCGCGACCTCTTCGATCGCGCCACCCGCCGTTACCGTGCCGAGCAGGCAGGAGAGGCAGTTGAAGAGATCGCCGGTGGGCTGGGTGACATCGTCATGGTGCCGTCCGTGCGCGAGGCACGCGATCGCGGTGTTCTCCGCAGCGTGCGCATGTTCGAACGGCTCACCTGTCATGGCGCGGTCTGGCCTGACGGCGTTGAGCGCGCCATTGACGCCATCATCTGGTGTACCGGCTTCCGGCCCGCACTCGATCATCTCATCGATCTCGGCGTCGTCGAACCGAACGATTATGTCGAAACTGAGGGCACGCGCGCCGTGCGCGAACCACGCCTCTGGCTCGTCGGTTACGGTGAATGGACCGGCTACGCCTCGGCGACGCTCATCGGCGTCGGACGAAGCGCCCGCCAGACGGCTGCCGAGATTGCCGAAACGCTGGCATAATGGAGACGGACGCCAGGGAGGTACACGATGAGTTCACCGCTGAGCGGATTCCGTCGCGAAAAGCCGGGCTGGCTGCTGCGCACCGTCTTCAAACTGCCGCGCCTGATGTACCACGGCCCGATTGCCGCCTTCCTGAGCACACGCTGCGTCATGATGCTCACGGCCACCGGGCGTAAATCGGGATTGCCGCGAACCACCGGCGTCAGCTTCATGGCGCTCGATAGCCATTACATTTCGTTTTCCGGTTGGGGTGTCAGTTCCAACTGGTACCGTAACGTCGTCGCCAATCCCGAAGTGACGCTTCAGGTCGGCCGCCGTCGCATTCGCGCCACCGCTCATCCAGTGCTCGATCCCGACCGGCGGCAGGAACTGATGGAACGGATGCAGGTCTGCTCGAAGAACTGCGGCCCGCCGCAGTACATCCGCCCCCTGATGCGCCTCACCAAGACCTTCGACTACGAAAACGAAATCCGCATGGCTGTCGCCCACGCCCGTGAACTGCCGGTTGTCGAGTTTATCGCGCATGATAACTAACCTGTGACCCACTCGTCGTGGTTAGCAGTACTCATCATCGTGGGAATGCTCGTCGTCGTGGATCAGATGACGGGCAACTCCATTCGTGCGATGACCACCGTTACTCCGTGACAGGAAGCAACTTAACTTTCTGCCCCGTTCGCATGGCATGGTCCTCGGGGCGAAATCATTCCTGTACAACGGTTTGCACATTGATAGACCAACCTTCGTAGGGGCAACCCCCCGTGGTTGCCCTGGTCGTGTGCCGTCATGTTTGGCCGCAGGGTACCAGGGCAACCACGGGGGGTTGCCCCTACCGGAGTCAGTGGGTCATTTCTGCAACCCGCTTACTCCCCTGCCGCCCCGCCAATCCGTTCGGCCAGCTCGACGATGATGCCCTCGGGGCCGCGTAGGAAGCAGAGCCGGAAGATGTTCTCGTAGTCGTGGACAGTTCCCATCGTGTTGAAGCCCTTGGCACGCAGTTTTTCGAGAAGGCCATGCAGGTCATCGACGACGAAGGAGAGGTGGCGGATGCCGAGTCGGTTCGATGACGCTGCCTCGGGACCTTGGTTGTCGGCAGGCGTGTGGAATTTGACCAGTTCGATCTTGCTGCTGCCGTCGGGCGTGCGGAGAAAAACGAGATCCGATTTGACATCCTTGAGTCCGATGATGTCGCCCACCCACTTGCCCTGGTTCGTCCCGGTCCCCTCTATTTCGAGACCGAGTTCGAGGAAGAACTCCGTGGCGGCTTCGAGATCATCGACGTTGACTCCGATGTGGTCGAGGCTTCGTACGTGCGTCATGGTAATTCTCCTTGCCGGGCGGTGGGGCGCGCCCATCCATCAGTCTCGAACAAACAGGGGTGATCTCATGCCGTCAAGGCTACCGTAATTCAAAGATTCTGCGGATAGAATGCGAAAACTTTGACAAGCAGCCCAAGCGGTCAGACAATCCGGAATGGTTCTGGGATGCTACCGGAGAGCAGTTGACTTTCCAACGGCACCTCAGTCATGTCTCTATTGGAGGGAGATCACTCCGTGGACGATAAGCTGCTCCAATCGCTTGAGTGGCGATCGATCGGCCCACACCGCGCCGGGCGCGTGGTGGCGGTTGCTGGTGACCCGAATGAAACTGGCACGTTCTATTTCGGTGGTTGCGCCGGAGGAGTCTGGAAGACCACCAGCGGCGGTTCGTACTGGGAAAACGTCTCCGACGGTTTCCTGAATGTTGCGGCCATCGGCGCGCTCGAAGTCGCACCATCCGATCCGAATGTCATTTACGCCGGGACCGGCGAGGCCTGCCTGCGCAGCAACATCTCGCATGGTGACGGCGTCTACAAGTCGACTGACGGCGGGCATAGCTGGACCAATGTTGGGCTGGCCGACACGCGGCACATCGGTCGCATGGCCGTCGATCCAACAAATCCCGATGTCGTCTTCGTGGCGGCGCTCGGCCATGCCTGGGGCAAGAACGAAGAGCGCGGCGTCTTCCGCACGCGCGACGGCGGCAAGAGCTGGGAGAAGGTGCTCTACAAGAACGAGGGCGCCGGCGCGGCCGATGTCTCGCTCGATCCGTCGAACCCGCGGGTCGTCTACGCCTCGATCTGGCAGGTGCAGCGCTATCCGCACACGCTCGACAGCGGCGGCCCCGACAGCGGCCTCTGGCGCAGCCTCGACGGCGGCGACACCTGGGAAGACATCACGCGTAACCCGGGCATGCCAACAGGCGTGCTCGGCAAGATCGGCGTCGCCGCCTCCGGCGCGAAAGCGGGGCGTGTCTGGGCGTTGATCGAAGCCGAAGATGGCGCGCTCTTCCGCTCGGACGACTACGGCGCCACCTGGAGCCGGATCAACGAAGAGGGCGACTTGCGACGCCGGCCGTGGTATTACATGCACGTCTTTGCCGACCCGCAGGATGAGAACTCGGTCTGGATCCTCAATCTCGACTGCTGGAAGTCGACCGACGGCGGGAAAACATTCGTCGCCGTTCCGACCCAGCACGGCGACAACCATGCGCTCTGGATCGACCCGCGCAATTCGAAACGGCTGATTGAAGGGAATGACGGCGGCGCCAGCGTCAGCTTCGACGGCGGTCGCACCTGGTCGACGGTGCTCAACCAGCCGACCGCGCAGTTTTATCATGTCGCCGCCGATAACCAGTTCCCGTACCACGTCTACGGCTCGCAGCAAGACAACTACGCGATGCGCCTGCCGACGATCGGCAACGAGGGCGCCATCACCTGGACCGACTATACCGAGCCGGGCGGGGGCGAGAGTGGCTATATCGCCATCAGCGAGAAGGAACCGAAACGCGTCTTCGGCGGTGGCATCGGCACGGGACCGGGGCACGGACGACTGCTCGCCTGGAACCCGATCTCGGGCCACAAGCGCAATGTGACCGTCTGGCCGGAGGTTAATGGATTCGGCTCCGGCGCGATCAATCTGAAATATCGCTTCCAGTGGACGTTCCCGGTCGAGTTTTCGCCGCACGATCCGAGCATTCTGCACATCACCTCGAATCATGTGCATCGCTCGACGAACGAGGGCTCGAGCTGGACGACGATCAGTCCGGATCTGACGCGCAACGACCCGGCGACGTTGCAGTCTTCCGGCGGCGCGATCACCGACGACAACTCGGGTGCCGAAATCTACGGCACAATCTTCGCGTTTGCCGAATCGCGCCACGAAAAGGGTGTTATGTGGGCCGGCAGTGACGACGGTCTCGTCCACATCTCGCGCGACGACGGCCAGAACTGGACGAACATCACCCCGGCCGGTCTACCCGAGTGGACGATGATCAGCATCATCGAGCCGTCTCCGCACGACGCGGCCACCGCCTACCTCGCGGCCACCGGTTACAAGCGCGACGATCTGACACCATATCTCTTCAAAACGAACGACTACGGCCAGAACTGGACGTTGATTACCGGCGGCATCCCGGCGGAGGAGTTCACCCGCACGATCCGCGAAGACCCGAATCGACGCGGCCTCCTCTACGCCGGCACCGAGTCCGGTGTCTACGTCTCATTCGACGACGGCGCCCACTGGCAGCGGATGCAGAGCAACCTGCCGGTCGTGCCGGTCTACGATCTGATCGTCAAGGGAACCGATCTCGTCGCGGCGACGCACGGTCGTGCCTTCTGGCTGCTCGATGACCTCAGTCCGCTGTATCAGATGCACGACGAGATCGCGGGCAAGGCGGCCCATCTCTTCAAACCGCGCGACACCACGCGCGTCCGCACCTACGGCCGTGCCTATGGCGGCAATCCGGACCTGATCAACTACATGATGGCCGGACCCGTCACCATCGCTTACAAGCAGGTCGAGACGCCGATGGGCACGCCAGATATGCAATTCCTGGATGCCGGTAAGAATCC
>CALAGB010000027.1 GCA_937891245.1 uncultured Thermomicrobiales bacterium
AGCCGCCATTCAATGATGTCAACGTGCGCAAGGCGATGGCCTACGCTGTTGATCGCGACTCATGTGTCAAGAGCGCCTATAACGGCTTTGCCACGGCTAACTTGTTGCCGATCCCGACCGGTGTGGCTGGCTGGGACAAGAGCCTGGAGCAGTACGCCTACCCGTACGATCTGGATAAGGCCAAGAAGGCACTCAACGACGCAGGCTACACCGCCGGTTCCGACGGTACGATGCAGAAGGACGGCAAGCCGTTCGAGTTCACCATGCTCGTCTACTCCGGCAACGATCCGCTTAAGATCAGCGCCCAGATCATCCAATCATCACTGCAACAGATCGGCGTCAAGTGCGACACCAAAATTCTCGACTTCAGTGCCGAGCTGCCACAGCTCAATAGCGGCGATTTCGAGTGCGATATCATGCGCTGGACCAGCCCAGACGCGAATATCCTCAGCCTGATGTTTAAGTCGCCCGGCTGGACCAAGCAGTGGCACGATACCCAGCTCGATGCGCTTTGCACGACGGCTGATACGACGATTGACCCGAACAAGCGGCTCGATGCCATTCACGATGTTGTCAAATATCTGCTTGATCAGGCGGTCGTCGCGCCGATCGTGACTGACTGGTCGCTCTGGGCAGTGCATCAGTACGTCAAGGATTACTCGCTCACCGTCTTTGGCAACGGCCGGCTGGCGGATGTCTGGCTCGACAAATAGCGTCGGTTAGTAGCAAGGGATTGAGGCGGTGAGCGTCCAGTGACCGCGTATATCGTTCGTCGTTTGCTGATGCTGATCCCGATCTGGTTGGGGATTCTCTTCCTGGTTTTCCTGATGCGCGTACTCGTGCCGGGGGATCCGATTCAACTTATGTTCGCGGGGCAGTATAGTGACCCGGTGGTCGAGGCCCAAATGCGACACAAGTTCGGCCTCGATAAGCCGTTGCCGACGCAGTTTATCGACTATGTCGAGGGCGTTGCGCACGGCGATCTCGGCTTCTCGATTACCGCTCAGCAGCCGGTCACCAAACTGATCGAAGCGCACTATCCGTATACCGTGGTCCTGACGCTCACCAGTCTCTCGATTGCTGTCACCATCGGTCTCATCACCGGCATCTTATCCGCCCTCCGCAAAGATACGATCATCGATCTCGTCTCGATGATCTTTGCTCTAGCCGGACTCTCGATGCCGGCCTTCTGGCTCGGTTTGCTCCTGATCTACGTTTTTGCCGTCGACTTAGGCTGGTTCCCAGTGCTCGGGTCGATGTCGGCCAAGGGGCTGGTGCTGCCCTCGATCACGCTTGGCGTGATCGCCTCGGCGGTGACCGCCCGACTGGTGCGGGCGACGATGATCGACGTTCTCAACGAAGACTACATTCGAACAGCGCGGGCCAAAGGGATCGTCGAAACACGTGTCGTGTTGCGTCATGCCTTGCGCAACGCACTCATCCCGATCGTCACGATCATCGGTTTACAGTTTGGCGGGCTACTCTCCGGCGCTTTCATCGTCGAAGTCATCTTCGCCTGGCACGGCATCGGCGAACTGGCCATCATCGCCTTACAGCACCGCGACTTTCCGCTCATCCAGGGGATCGTTTTGGTGGTCGCGACAACGTATGTCCTGGTCAATTTGGGGGTCGATATCGTTTATGCCTTACTCGACCGTCGAATCATTTACAGTTAAGGGATCGGGCAGAGGAACATGATCGAAGCGACGGTAGATCGAACCGCCGGCTACCCATTGAACGCGAACAGTTGGCGTAAACGACGTAGCGTCGTCTTTCTGCGTACGCTCTTCCGGCCATTGCAGGGGAAGTTGGGCGCTATCATCATTCTGCTGATGCTCGCGATCGCGCTGGCCGCGCCGCTCCTGGCACCCTATAGCCCGTTCCAGCCCGCATATCCGGAGCGTCTGCACAAACCTTCGGCGAGTCATCTCATGGGCACCGACGAGACCGGCCGCGACGTCTTCAGTCGCGTCCTGTATGGATCGCGCATCTCCTTGCGTGTCGGGATCATCGCGGTGACGATCGCGCTCGCGATTGGCGTGACGACCGGCCTGATCGCCGGTTACTATCGTGGCATTGTTGACACGCTTATCATGCGCGTGGTCGATGTCCTGCTGGCTTTCCCCGGTTTCTTGCTGGCGCTCGCGATCATTGCAATGCTCGGACCAAGCTTGCGCAACGCGATGTTTGCCGTTGGTATCGGTTCCTCCACCGGTTTTGCCCGGCTGGTGCGCGGCTCGGTGCTGTCGATTCGTGAAACGGATTACGTAATGGCTGCGCGCGTCGTCGGGGCGCCATCACGGCTGATCATGCGCCGGCATATTTTGCCGAACGCGCTCTCGCCGGTCATCGTGCTGGCGACGCTCGAGCTACCGGCGGCCATTCTGGTCGCGGCCAGTCTCTCGTTCCTCGGGCTGGGGGCTCAGCCGCCGTCGCCCGAGTGGGGCGCCATGCTGGTCGACGGTCACAATTACATCCAGACAGCCTGGTGGCTGATCACGTTTCCGGGCATCGCGATTTTCATCACGGTGCTTGGTTTCAATCTCTTCGGCAACGCTCTGCAGGACGCGCTCAACCCGCGCCTGCGACAACGGTAGGACGAAATCGCTCGCGCAGAGACGCAGCGCGTGCCGCCTTTCTAGTCATTGTGAGGCCGCAGCGAAGGTGCTTCTTCGGCTGCGGCCTCAGGATGAGAAGGGGGTGGCGGCTATTCCGTATTGGATTTGACGAAGTGGGGATGACTGATGATGGAAGTAGATACAACCAACGTTGATGCGCTATTTGCGGAGTGGGATCGGGCGGATTCGCCGGGTTGCGCGCTCGGGGTGATTCGGGGCGGCGAGTTGGTCTATGCACGTGGCTACGGCATGGCGAATCTTGATCTCGGTGTGCCGCTGTCGCCCCATTCGGTGCTGCATGTGGCGTCGGTATCCAAGGAGTTCACAGCGGTCGCGACGGGTATCCTCGACCGGCAGGGGAAGCTGTCGCTCGATGACGACATCCGAAAATATGTGCCGGAAATGCCCGATCTGGATCATACGGTCACGCTCCGGCAGTTGATTCATCACACCAGCGGTCTGCGCGATCAGTATGGTCTCTTCCGGCTCGCCGGTTGGCGCGACGAGGATGTCCAGACGTTCGACGACGTGCTCGATTTTGCCTACCGCCATCGCCGGCTCAACTTCGAACCGGGTGCCGAGTACGCCTACTGTAATACGAGCTATACGCTGCTGGCACTGACGGTCGAACGGGTCAGCGGCCAAACGTATCGCGACTTCGTGCGCGAGCAGATCTTCGAGCCGCTCAGCATGACTCAGAGCCATTTTCATGATGACGTAACCGAGATCGTGCCGAACCGCGCTAGCGCGTACGAGAAAAAGGACGATGGTGGCTTCAAGGTCGAGGACTCCAACGTCAGCGCGGTCGGCGCCATCTGTCTCTATACGTCGGTCGAGGATCTCGCCAGATGGGTGCGCAATTTCCGAACGCGCGAGGTGGCCGGGGACGTGCTCGACGAGGCGTTTACCGCCGGTTCACTCAACGACGGCTCCTCGCAGAACTACGGATTTGGGCTGCAGATCGGCGAGTATCGCGGGCAGAGGACGGTCAGCCATGGTGGCGTCGATTCCGGTTATCGCGCCGAGCTTCTCTGGTTCCCCGAGGTCGATTTCGGCGTCGTCGTACTCGCCAATCTCAGCCAGTTTAAGCCGGGCTGGATGGCGCGCAAGGTGGCCGATCTCTATCTCGGCGATCGGCTGTCCGCAAGCGAACTGCTCGATTCTCCGGCAATTGAGCTGCCGGAGGCCGACCTCGCCGCGCTCACGGGACTCTATCGTGACGAGCGCCGTTCGTTGACTCGTCACGTTGAGCTGCGCGACGGCAAGCTGGGCGTGACGATTTTCGAGGAATTTCTGGAGTTGGTGCCGTTCGGCAACGGACGCTTCCGCCTCGGGCGACCACCGGCAGAGATTCAGATTCAGCCGAACGATGACGGCACGCTCGAATATCGCGAAATCCTGGCCGGCGGGAAGCGCCATACATACGTTCGCGTCGAGCCGGCGCTGCCCGACATCGAAACACTGGCGAGTTATGCCGGGAGCTATTACTGCCCCGAACTGGACGCGCGCTATACGCTCTTCGTGCGCGATGGCAAGCTATTCCGTCGCCTGCGCAAGGCGAAGGATCGCGAGTTGACGCCGACCGTGGCTGATGCCTTCAGTGCCGGCTCGATCGATATGGTCTTCTTGCACGATGGCCGGGGCGATGTGTCCGGCTTCGAAATCTTTACCGAGCGGATTCGCTATCTCCGCTTCGATCGGGTGTAGTCGGCGCGCGGCGACGTCCCGAGGTTGGACCGGGCGATTCCCGGCGTTTGCGTACGAGCACCTCGATGCCGTCGAGGATTCGTTCGAGCCCGAAGCGGAATTCGTCGTCGGGGTCGTCATCGACGTCAAACAGGTCGGTATTGAGAACGGCCGTGAGCGCCGGAAAACGTTCCGGATCGGTGACGCGACGCAGGATACGAGCAAAGGCGGGCATGAACTCCTGCAAATCTTTGCCCGCCGCTCGCGCCGCGGTATCGACATCGGCCGAGAGCGTCGCGTCGTTGCGCACGTAGCCGCTGACCAACAGGATGACCGACATCTTTTCCGCCTCGGTGAGGCCGGTGTCGCGCATGCACTGGAGACCGGCCTCGAGCCAGGCAATCTGATTTGGGGTGATCGGCGGCCCGCTGATCGGGATGCGCAGCACCCAGAGATGACGCCGCATCCGCCCCAGACTCCACCAGGCCCAATTGGACATGCCGGTGCGCCAGTCGTCGTCCGGACCCCGGAATGACGGCGGCGCGCCGAAGGCGGCGTCGGCCATCAGCATCAGCAGTTCATCTTTGGCCGAGACGTAGCGGTAGAGCGACATCGTCGAGGCGCCCAGTTCGGCGGCGACTCGACTCATTGAGACGGCCGGCAGTCCATCACGCTCCGCTACACCGATCGCGGCCTCAACGATGCGCGCCAGGCTCAGCCCCGGCTTCGGCCCCTTGCGTGGCCGTTCGCGAATACCCCATGCGGCCGCGATGCTCGCCGGCAGCTCAATCTCTTCGTCGTTCTCGTCCGCCCGCCGCTTCTCCATCGCCATCTCTCCCCACACTTGACACCTATCCTAGCACAGTGTATCTTGTACGCAGTAACGCGTATAAGATACGCAGTAACCACGATTACGACGAACGGAAGGGCCCGAGCGATGAATCGAACGTGGACGATCGAAACGGATGGTCTGGTCAAGACCTTTGGCAATCACCGGGCAGTAGACGGCGTCGATCTGCGGGTAGCATCCGGCAGCATCTTCGCGCTGCTCGGTCCGAACGGTGCCGGCAAGACGACGATGGTACGCATGTTGGCAACCTTGCTCCGCCCCGATGGCGGGACGGCGCGTGTCGCCGGCTTCGATCTCGTACGCGAGCAGCGTGAGGTCCGGCAGCGGATCAGCCTGACCGGCCAGTACGCCGCGCTCGATGAACCGCAGAGTGGCGAAGAGAACTTGCGCATGATCGGCCGGCTTGCCGGGTTGTCGGGCAGCCAGGCGAAGCAACGCGCGGCCGAGCTGCTCGAGCGCTTCGATCTGGTTGATGCCGCCCGGCGCCAGGTCGCGACCTACTCCGGTGGCATGCGGCGCCGGCTCGATCTGGCCGCCAGCCTGGTGGTTGAGCCGTCCATCATCTTTCTCGATGAGCCGACCACCGGCCTCGATCCACGCAGCCGACAGACGATGTGGCGCATTATCACCGATCTGGTCGGCGCCGGCGTCACAGTGTTCCTCACCACGCAGTATCTTGAAGAGGCCGATCAGTTGGCCGACCGTATCGCGGTGATCGACCGTGGGCGGATCGTAGCCGAGGGTACGGCCACCGAACTCAAGCAGCGGGTCGCCGGGCAGCGCCTCGAACTGACGCTGTCGAGCCGGCGCGCCTTCGATGCCATCACCCAGCACCTCGGCGAGCGCGTCATCCTGAGCGACGTTGAACATTGCACGTTCGGCGTCGAGACCGATGGCAGTGCCGCGCAGATTCGTCAACTGCTCGATGAGATCGATCCGGACGCTCGGGAAGTGCTCCGCTTCAATGTACACCGCGCCACCCTCGACGACGTCTTCCTCTCTCTGACCGGCCACGCGACCGGCCAGCAGTCCGAACAGGAGACCGCCAATGTCTAGCATTACCTCCAACGCCGGCATGACCACGGCGAGCGTCGGGACGTCATCCGGCCTCAGCCAGGCGGTCGTCATGACCGCGCGTTGTCTGCGCCTTAGCAGCCGCAAGCTCGACGCGCTGATTACCGCGATCATCTTGCCGATCATCTTGATGCTGCTCTTCGTCTATCTCTTCGGCGGCGCGATCCAAACCGGCGGCGACTACGTCACTTACGTCGTGCCGGGTGTCCTGCTCCTCTGCGCCGGGTTCGGCGCCTCGACGACGGCGGTCAGCGTCAGCGAGGATATGTACGGCGGCATCATCGACCGCTTCCGATCGCTCGATATCGGTGGCCTACCGGTTCTGACCGGGCAGGTCGTGGCCAGCGTGGCGCGCAACATCCTTTCCACCGTGCTGGTCTTTGGCATCGCCTTCCTGATCGGCTTCCGGCCGGAAGCGGACGCGCTCGGCTGGTTCGCCGCGAGCGGCATTCTCCTCTTGTTCGTCCTGGCGATGTCCTGGCTCTCGGCAGGTATCGGACTGATTGCCAAATCGGCCGAAGCGGCCAACGGTTTCACCTTCTTCGTCATGTTCCTGCCGTACGCCAGCAGCGCCTTCGTGCCGATCAACACGATGCCCTCCTGGCTGCAGGGTTTCGCCCGCCATCAGCCGGTGACGCCGGTCACTGAAGCGATTCGCGGCCTGCTGCTTGGCACCCCGGTCGGCGACAACGCCTGGATCGCGCTCCTCTGGTGCACCGGTATCACCCTCGCCGCCCTCGTCCTCTGCGCCGCGCTCTACCGCCGCCGCACCACGTAATTCTTGATACATCGAACCACTCACCGGGGAGGAGGTTGCTCCTCCCCGGCAGTATACGGGCGCGCGCTGCGGGTAGAATGATGTTTGGTGCGAATCTGTTGGAGGGGTGGGATCGCGGATGGTTGGAATTGCAGAGATCGAGTCAGCGCGGCGCAAGCTGCAAGATGTGCTGTTGCCGACGCCGTCGCTTTTTAGCCGGCATCTGAGCGAAGAGACCGAAGCACGGATTTCGCTCAAGGCGGAGAGCTTGCAACGCGCCGGATCGTTCAAGCTGCGCGGCGCCTACAACAAGCTCAGCGAGCTGACGGAAGCCGAACGCGTGGCGGGCGTTGTGGCCGCGTCGATGGGCAATCATGCGCAGGGTGTCGCGCTCGCGGCGCGGCTGCTCGGCATCGAGGCGACCATCGTCATGCCAGAACCGGCACCGCTGGCCAAGATCACCGCCACCCGTCGCTACGGTGCTGAGGTCATTCTTCGCGGCCAATCGTTCGACGACGCCATCGCCCATGCCGAGCATCTGCGGGATTCAGAGGGAATGACGCTCGTTCATGCATTCGATGATCCGGCGATCATCGCCGGTCAAGGAACGCTCGGGCTGGAGATCCTGGAGGCATTGTCGGAAGTCGGGACGGTCATCGTGCCGATCGGCGGCGGCGGGTTGATCAGTGGCATCGCCACCGCGATCCATGCGCGACGGCCGGACGTGCGCATCGTCGGCGTACAGGCCGCCGGCTGCGCGGCAGTGGGGGTGTCGCTGGCGGCTGGTGAACCGATCACGATTCCGCATGCCAGCACGATCGCCGACGGCATTGCCATCAAGCGGCCGGGCGGGATCACGTTGCCGCTCATTCGCGAACATGTGGCGGAGATCGTCACCGTCGAAGAGGACGAAATCGCGCACGCGATCATGTATCTGCTGCAAACCATGAAGCTGCAAGTCGAAGGCGCCGGGGCGGTCGGCGTTGCCGCGCTGCTCACGCGCAAGATCGTGCCGGGAACGGGCGAGCAGGTGTGCGCCGTCCTTTCAGGCGGCAACATCGATCCGATTCTGCTGTCACGCGTCATCGAGCAGGAGTTGGTGCGAGATGGCCGCTATCTCGTCGTGCGTACCTCGGTGCCGGATCGCCCGGGCAATCTGGCCGGCATGACCACTCAGATCGCCGCCGCCGGAGCGAACGTCATCGACATCATGCATCGCCGGGCCGCCTGGGGCGTGCCGCTCGATCGGACGGGACTCGAAATGATCCTCGAAGTGCGCGATCAGGCGCATGGCGAGGCCGTTATCGAGCGTCTGAGGAGTCTGGGCTATCGCGTTAGCGCGGTCGGCCGCGACGAATACGAAAGCTGATCCGATCGATGACCGACGAACTGGTGGCAAAGCTGGGTGCCATCTGCCTGGCGTTGCCCGAGACGACCGAACGGCCGAGCCACGGCGAACCGTGCTGGTTCATCCGCGACAAGAAGCTCTTCGTCATGTTCGCCAACCGGCATCACGACGATCGCGTCGGCTTCTGGTGTGCCGCACCTGCGGGTGCTCAGCACGCGCTCGTTTCGGCCGAGCCGGAACGCTTCTTCATCCCGCCCTACGTCGGGCATCGCGGCTGGCTCGGTGTCTACCTCGATCTGCCGGTGGACTGGGATGAAATCGCCGATCTTGTCCTCGCCGCCTATCGCGAAGTCGCGCCGAAACGGCTCCTGGCCCAGCTCGATTGACAAATTCGTCGGTCATTTCGCAGCTACGTTCCCCGTAGGGGCGACATTTATGGCGCCCGTACGGAATGGCTTTGTCACTCATCGCACCCGAAACGCAAGTGTATGCAACGTCGGATCGTCGCCGGCCCGGAACGTCAGCGTCTCGTTGCCGGGCGTCAGGCGACGGGTGTTGATCAGAAGCAAATAACCGGCGCCCGAACGGGTGAGGCGTGGTTCATAGAGAAACGGCACGTCGTAGTTCGGTCGTTGGCCATCCCAGGGCTGGTTGCTCGGGGCGATATTGAGTGCGGCGACCGCGATCGCGGGCGACGACAGAGTACGGCCGGTCGCGTCGACCAGCTGGATCCCCAGCACGACGCCGCGACCGGCCAGGCCGCTGTTGAGCGGCAGCGACACGACGTGGATGCCGTAGGCGACCGAGACGATCGCCTCCTCGCTCGTCGTGGTGCCGAATTCGTTGGTGACGGCGACGGTGTAGCGACCGGCATCGGCAAAGTCGATGCTGGCGAGTGCGAGACTGGATGCGATCGCGCCGGCGATCGGTTGACCGTCGCGCAGCCACTGGTAGCTTACCCGCAGGCTGATCTCATCGTGGCCGACGAAGTAGTGCGAGATGGCGCTGACGCTCAGCTTGAGCGCGCCGCCGAGGATGAGCGCTTGCGGCACCGGTTGTTCGGTGATCAGCGGCGGACCGGGTGCGGGATCGACTTGATGATCGGCGTTGTCGCCCCAGCAGGCGACGAGCCCGGCGCCGTTCAGTGCGCAGCTGTGATAGCCGCCACCGGCGAGCGCGCTGTAACCACCATTCAGCGGTGCGTCGCTCACCTGTCCGCCTGGCTGTCCGTCCGGACCGTCGTTCCAGCCCCAGCAAACGACGCGCGTTTCGATCGTCAGGCCGCACATGTGGAACATCCCGGCACTCAGCGCGGTGAAGGTATGGCCGAGCGGGACGTTGATCTGGCCGTGTATCGCGTCGCTGCCCCAGCAGAAGACGGCCAGATCGGGTGTCAGACCGCAGGCGTCGAAGGCGCCGGTCGTGATCTGGACGAGCGGTCCGGCAACCGGCACCGGGATGTCGCCCCAGCAGATGGCGTTCTCGTCGCTCGTTAGACCGCAGGCGAAGACGCCACCGGCGCTGACGGCGGTGTAGTACGTGCCAGGTGGCGGTGGTGGCGGCGAGGATTGATGGTAGTTGTCGAGGCCCCAACAGTTGATCGAGCCGCTGAGCGTCAGGGCGCAGCTGAAGTCATTGCCGGAGCTGATCTGGGTGACGAGCGATTGAATGGCCGGTGGAGGTGTCGCCTGTCCGCTCTCATCGGCACCCCAGCAAACGACCTGCCGCAGCGAGGTCAGCGCACAGGCGTGTCGGTAGCCGGCGCTGACAGCGGTGTAGATCGAACCGAGTGGCGGGGCCGGCACGCCTGCCTGTCCGGAATCGTCGTTGCCCCAGCAGATGATCGAACCGATCGTCGTCAGGCCGCAGCTGTCGATCTGACCAGCGCTCAGTTGGGTAAAGCGCACCGGCGGATCGGCCGCCGCCGCAGGCGTGCCCGCGAACGAAACGAACTGGATCAGCGCCAGCACGAGAGCCATCGCTACTGAGACGCGTCGCACTCCGAAACCGTTCACTCCTCGGTCGGTGGTCGGTACCCTCAAGTATGGCAGGACCAGGGATGCGACGGCGGGCTGACGCCGGCCGAGAGGCTGAGCCGGCCGGTTGGTGCGACGCTCAGACCGATCAGGCCGTGGAATGGCAGCGGCGGCGCGAGGTCATGCAGGAAGACGGTCGCGCGCGCGTAGCGTGCGAAATCGAGTCCCAGCTGCGCGGCCAGTTCAAGCAGACGTGTGCGAACGGACCGGTCGTGCTCCGAGATCTGGACGGAGTGAAGGAAGAGCGAGACGACCGGCGGCTGATCCGGCGCCAGTCGGTAGCTCAGTCCG
Organism: uncultured Thermomicrobiales bacterium; assembly: GCA_937891245.1. Classification (GTDB taxonomy): domain Bacteria; phylum Chloroflexota; class Chloroflexia; order Thermomicrobiales; family Thermomicrobiaceae; genus CALAGB01. The sequence continues at coordinate 10,661 of CALAGB010000027.1, forward strand.
AGTCGTATGCGCTCGTGTAGTTGGCTCAGCGGTAGATCGGCGAGCCCGGCGAGGCTCTCGCGGCAGAGTCGCAGCTGACCAGCGGCCCCGATCGCGCCGAGCAACGCATGAAGCGTTGCGGGGCGTGGATCGGGAATCCGCAGGTAGAACTCGATCGCTCCGGCGGGCAGGGATTGCCCGACGAGTTGCGGCACGAGCGGAATACTTCGATCGAGACCGGGTACGAGACGGTCGAGCGCGTCCCTGGTGTGCTGGCGGGCGGCAGGGGTCACCTCCTGATAAACCTTGTACGAGGCCACCCCCATCCCCTGCCGGACACCGAGCCAGCAGCCGAACCGTTGCCCCGGTTGCTGGCGCAGCATATCGACCACCTCCGGTAGGGGCGGCCCCCCGTGGCCGCCCTGGTCGCGCGCCATCACGTTCGTCATTGGGCCATCAAGGCGGCCACGGGGGGCCGCCCCTACCGACGAGGGGTATTCCATTTGGTCCGTTGCGGTGATGGCGCGGATGACGCTCCATTTGGTGTGCGGCGAGTAGGTCGATGACCCCGGTTCAGCCGTGTAGACGAGCGTGTCGCTGTCGCTGCGAAACGTGAATTCGAGCGGCACACCGGAGGGTGTCAGCAGGCTCGCGGCCTGCCCTGGTTGCCAGAGCGCGCTGAGCAGGTCGAGCGTCGCCCACGCTTCGCGGTGCGGCGTGCTCGGCGGATCGAGCGCCGTTCTCCAGCCGCGGAGATCTGGCGCGCGTCGCTCCCTCGCGAGGGCCTCCATTACGGCTGTGCCGGAATGTTGAAGATCGTGTCAGTGGCATTGCTGCCGGATGTGCATTGCACCGGTTTGCCCGGTGTGATGTAGTTCACCTTCCAATCGTAGGCGACCGTATTCGACTGCTGGATCGGGTAGGTGATGAAGGCGTTGCCGAGATCGCCTGTGTTCCAGGTGAGCGTCCGCTGCTGTTGGGTCGTTGCCTGACCATTGTTCGTGATGCTCGCCGTCACCAACACCTCGACGCTGGAATAGGCGGCGCTCTTCCAGTCGATGGCGCTCGGATTCACCTCCAGCGTGAAGTAGCGCTGCGTGGCGCTGATCATAACGCTCGCCTGATCGTTCTCGATCATCTGATCGTTGACGTCGCTCTGTCCGTCGGAACTATCGATCGAGGCTGAGAAGACGAGTGGCTGGTTGCCGTTGATCAGACCGGTGAAAGTGGCGCGCGCCCAGCTGTAGCGACTGTTGCCGATCGGGTTCGGCGTCAGCGAGAAGACGGCCGGCGATTGTGGCGTCGGCAAGGAACTCGGTGCACCGTAGACGTTCGGCGGCTGTTGATACCAGACCTGCACCGTGGCGTCGAAGATTTGCGCTGATGACTGGTTGTCGAGCATGATGAGCAGATTTGTCGCGTGGATGGCGGCCGCGGCCGGGATGATCTGCTTGAAGCCGGTCTGGTTTTGAACGACCGGCGCGGTGTACGTCGTGCCGCCCGCATAGACGTAGGTCGTCTGATAGTTGTAGGTGCTGTTGATCGGCATGGCGACGTAGCTGGTGATCGCGCCCTGTTGCGGCGAGTCAGTCGCCTTGATGACGAGGGTGTGCGTGATCAGCTCGCCGGTACCGTCGCTGTTGACATAGCTGAAGCGAATATCGACCTCGGTCGGCGGTGTCGACTCGGTCGTGAAGGCCTGTGTCGCGTCGAAGACGACGGTCAGGATGCCGGCCGCTTCGAGCGCCAGCGTGTACTCGCCCTGATCGATGCCGTTGATCGTACCCTGCACCGGCGTACTCGGGCCGGCGTAGGTGACGTCGTAGCTGAGATTCCAGGTTGGTCCCTGTGTCGTGTCGTACGGCGCGCTGAATGTCTGGCTGCCGTTGGCCGTAAAGGTATAACTGGCGCTGGCCTGTGGCAACGTCGGATAGTCGACCGTCACCGTCACGCTCTTGACGAGCATCGGGGTATCGTTCACCTGCGGCACGTTGGGTGCGTTCTCGCTATCGGCACTGAACGGCAGGTGGACCGAGACGGTCATCAACTGCTGCTGTTCGTTGACGGTCGTCGTGAAGTCCGTGATGTTGAGTCCGAGGTCCTTGAACGAGGGTAACGCGGCTGTCGGCTGGATCAGCCAGGCGATCACCTGATTCTGGCTGTAACTGTTGGTGAAGCTGCTCACCTCGCTGATGTCGAAGCTGTTGTCGCTCTTCAGACCTTGCAGTGCGATTGCCTGTTTAACCTCGGCGGCTACCAGATCGGCGAGCGTGTCGTTGGCCCAGTTCGCGACATCCTGCTGTAACTGCTGCGATGGATTGGCCGTGCCCCAACTGATCGTGACCTTCGACGCTTCCGACTGTGTCAGAAAGCCCTTGGCCGAGCGAGGTGACACCTCATCGCCCCAGCCGTTGTAGCGTGGCTGAGTCACCTGATACTTGTACGCGAGCGACGAATCGAACGAGAGGACCGCGTTGACGGCCGGCAGTCGGGCCGGAACCGACAGCTGATAGTCGATCTCAAACGCGCCGCCCGACTGTGAAAAGGCGGCCGTCACCGTATCGAGTTGCGTCTTGCTCATCTGAATGAGGAAGCTCGCCTGGTTGCTGCCGAAGCTCGAGGCGGTGGCGGAGAAGATCAGGTTCTGACCGCCGCCGGCAAATGACAGATAGGCCATGCCGCCGGGATTGTAATTGAGTGCGTCGAAGATCGGGTTTTTGGCGTTCGGAAAGCGTTGTGGGATCTGCGCGCCAATGGCGCTGAGGATATCTGCAGGCACAGAGAGTTCGACATCGAAGCGCCAGTAGCCGGATCCATTGTTCTGATCGTTGGTCGCCTCTCGCACGATCTGGAACGATGGATGCCCCTGGTTATCGAACACGAACTGCGGGCGTGGGATGACATAAAAGAGATTGGCGTTAACGTCGTCGCCGTAGTAGTCCCATTGATAGCCGGTGGCGTCCTGGTATGTGCCTTTGAGCGAGATGTTGAGCATCGTCCGTCCTATTCGTTCTGCGTGAGTTGGCCGGCAAACTGAGCCAACTGCTGCCAGGCAGCGGCTGCCGCCTGAATATCGAGCTGCTGCACGATGCCGCCGAGCTGGCTTGATTCGGCGTTGGTGATGTCGGTGATCACGCTCTCGTATTTGGTCGAGAGCGATTGCCAGGTATTGAGGATGTTCGAGAGAGCGGCAGTCGCATGTTCGTTGTTCGCCTCGAGCGACGTAAGGAGCGACTGCGCCAGGACGAACGGAATGACCTCGGGGGCCGAAGCGGCTGTCTCGGTCACCTGCAGCGACACCTGCGCATCGATCTCGATGATGGCGATACAGGGTGACAATTGCTGCGATGAGAAGAAGTTGATGCCGAGCGCGGCCTGCACCGACTGAATGATGGTTGAGCCGTGCGGCACGTCTTCGGCGAGCTTGGTCAAGCTGTTGGCAATCAGGGTGTGATCGTTCTGAGCGGTGTTCTCGAAGGCGATGAGCTTCGTCTGGAGATTCGTTACCTGCTGGCCGATCTGCTGCAATTGGCGGAGTAGCTCTTGCAACCGCGCCAGTAGATCGGACCGTGCATTGGTGTCATTCGGATTGTTGAGCAGCGTCTGACTGTCGTTTGAGAGTTGATCAGCCGCTGCAGCGAAGGTGCTGTTGAAACTGACGAATTGGCCGGGCACCTGTTGCGTGCAGGCGGTGCAGAGCCTGCTCGACCACAGTTGCGTGTCGGTCTGCACGGTCTGGAGCATCTTCTGCAAATCGGGATCGGTGACCGCTGCGGCATAGGCCGGCACCAGCGTCGTCACCGCCAGGCAGTACTCTGTCACGGCCTGCGCGGCCGAGACCTGCTGCTGGAGCTGGCCCTCAGTAGTGCTGACATCGGGAGCGAACACGTTGTCTCCAAGCTAAGAGCGTGAGTGATCGGCCTCAGTCACGAGACCGATCACTCGTGACGCGAAGGCTAGGCGGCCTGTGCTGCAGGTTGCTGAACCGTATTGACCTGGATCGACTTGGCGCTTTCCTGCATGTTCTGGGCGAACGTGACGAGTTGGCCCCAGGCGGTTTGTGCAGCCTGGAGATCGAGCGTCTCGATGATTGCCGGAATATCGGGCGCCTCGGCGTTCGTCAGATCAGTCACGACCGATTGCAGCTTCTGCTCAAGCACGCTGAACGTGTTGAGGACGTCAGAGAGCGCCTGCGTGGCGGCTTCGTTCGCCTGCACCAGTGTGTTGATCGAGGCGGTGATGCCGTTGAGCGCTGAAACCTGTGCCTGCTCTTCGGATAGTTCCTTCTGCTCGGCGTAGAGATCGTCGAAGTCCTGATTCACCTCTTTGCTGAAGATCACCGTTCCGGCGATTGAGGCGCCAATGCCGACGACGCCGACCGCGATGGCAACCGGTGCGGCAATGCCGCCGGTGGCGACAGTGAGCGCGATCGCCGCGATGGTGACGAAGATCGCGACACCAAGGCCGATCTCGGATATGAGCGCTTTCTGGCTGTCGCTCTGAATCTGCTGCTGGATCGAGTTGATCTTTGCCTGGATCTTGGCGAGCTTGGTCTGGTCGATCATCACCTGATTCTGGGCCGAATTCTGGCCCGAAAGGAGCGCGGTGTGATCGGACTGCACATCCGACATGAAGCCCTGTAGGTCCGTGTACGTGGCGGTGAGCGTCTTCTGTTGATCCTGCAAGGTCACGAGGAGGGCGTTGATCAGGTCGTTGATCTGCTTTTGCTGGTCCGGTGTCGGCACCCCACTGATGTTGGAGAGGATCTGCAGGATATCGTTGGTACCGGGGATGAAGGTGTTGCTGTAGTTGATGATCGACTGGGGGATCGTCGCGAAGACGCAGGGGCCGAGCTGACTGACCCATTTCTGTGCGTGATCCTGGGCGATCTTGAGGCTGGCGTTGAACGCGTCGTACCAGGAGCCCTGTCCGTCGAGCGGTTGCACGACCGCGTTCTGCAGCGCGTGGCAGTAGGCGGTAATGACGGTATTGGCGTTGAGCGTCGTCGTCAGCTGCTTCTGGGCGGTATCGGTATCGGGCGCCATTCCAGCGGATGCGCTGCTCATGCGGTTTCTCCCTTCGAGACGAGGCGAAGCTGCGGGCTGCTCGTCTTGACCATTGGTAGTTGAATCGGCTCTTGCTGGGTGAGGGTGGCGTTCTGGACCTTCGTCGCGAATTCGGCCATCTGTGCCCAGGACTTAGCGGCGTCATCCAGATCGTTAAGGTCGGGGATCTTGCTGACATCGATTTGCGGCTGCGCCAGCACGACCAGCAGGTAATCGAGTCCGTAGACCGTCCAGTCCCAGATGTCGGAGAAGCTGGAGAAGGTCTGCAAAGCGTCGTCGTTGCTGTCGACCAGGCTCTGGAGGCTGGCAATCACTCCCTGAACCATGGCGAGTTGCTGTTTGTCGTCAGCCAGCTCGCCCATCAGATTGGTCAGCTGTTCCAGATCTTGGCTGACATCGTTGCTGTAGATCTGGTTGAACGTGACGCCACTGGCGACACTCAGGACGGCCGCTGCGAAGCCGCCGAGCGCCAGTATGCCGCCGGACGCCACCAGACCGAAGGTAAAGCCGACGATCACGCTGAAGATCGCCGTGCCGTAGCTCACTTCGGAGTTGGTCGCCTTGGTTGAATCGGCTGAGAGCTTTTGCAGGAGCGTCGTGATCTGCTGCTGCACCTGCTCGATCTTCTCGCGGTCTTCATCTTCGGACTCGAGGGCGGCCGCCATCGCCTGGCTGAGCGTGACATGATCGGTGCCCATCTGCGTGCGGTAGGTCATCATGGTCGAGAGGAGTTGGCCGACGGCAGATTGGCTGGCGACCGCCTGTTTCTGGAGCTGCTCGACATAGGTCGTCAGCAATCGCTGCTGCTCGGCGCTTGGGATATTGCCGCTTGCCGAAATCTGACCGACAAGCTTCCGCAACTGGGGAGCGATCAGCTGGAAGATATTGTTGTAGTCGATGAAGGACTGGCTCAGCTTGGCGTGAAGCGCCGGGCCGCTGGCGGTGAGCCAGCTCATCGAATGCTGCTGGCTGGTTTCGAGTGCGCCATTGACGTTGGTGTACCAGCTTGGTGCTGGATCGAGAATCGGCAGAACCGCGTTTTCCAGTGCATGCACCCAGGTCGTTATCTCGTTATTGGAGTTGAAGACCGAGGTGAGCTGGTTGATGGTTGTCTCTGGATTGGAAGCAAGCATTCTCTTGATCTCTCTACGAAAAACGAGCCTCCCTCGGAAACAGATCCTCCTTTCTTGCGCGACACGGATCCGGGATATCCCGGAATCCGACGACATCCGGGGGACCGGTGGTCTGAGGAACAGACGACGGCGCCGGCCCGGATTTCGGGCACAGCTATCGACCGGCTATGCACGCGGGAAATGTGCATAAACCATTCGAACCGAAAGGCTGTTCACCGCATGGACGGTAAACCTCAGCTACCGGTAATTCCATCCTATCGCCAAGCGTCGAGAGAGCAATAGCCTGATCTTGCTAGCAAGATCAGGCTAGCCCATATTGGCAAGTTCGCATGTAAGGGGCGTAGCGAGCGGCGGGTTCCGCTTGTTCCATGCGCAACGGTCAAGATCTATGATGCAAGAGGTGGACAATGGGCGTCGCCGGGAGCCGGTGGAAAGGAGTGGTTGCTCGGAGTGATCAATTACGATCCGTTATCACTCGCTGAGATCGTGCTGCGCACATCGGCCGTCTATGTCGCGCTCCTGATCGGCATCCGCGTCGCCGGCAAGCGTGAACTGGGCCAGATGAGCCCGTTCGACCTGGTCGTCGTCCTGATCATCGCGAACGCGGTGCAGAATGCGATGGTTGGTGCCGATACCTCGTTGACCGGCGGACTATTGGCCGCCTTTGTCTTGCTGCTGGTGAACTGGATCGTCGGACGTTTGCGCTTGCATATTCCCTGGCTGAACCGCGATCTGACCGGGCATGCGACGCTCCTGGTGAACGATGGTCACTACATCGAGCAGAACATGCGCCGTGAGGGTATCGACGAGGACGACATCGCTATGGCAATGCGGGAGCATGGCGTTGACAAGGTCAGCCAGGTGCAGATCGCGATCCTGGAGGTTGACGGCACGATCAGCATCGTGCCGAAGCAGACCGGGGTGAGTCATCACACGCGCCGCCGCGTGCGCGGCCGCAAGCCGAAGGACTGACTATCGTCCATGCGTTGTTTCGCGCTCTTGGTGAACGGCGACGCCGAGAACGACGAGTACGACCCCGCTCAGTTCGCCGCTCGTCGGGATCTGGCGCAGCACCACGATGCCGATCAGGGTGGCGCAGGCCGGGAGGAGCGCCAGCATGAGCGCGAAGGTGGCACGCGGCAGCCGGGCCATCGCCAGCTGATCGCAGATATATGGGATGACCGACGAGCAGACGCCGACACCGATACCGGCCAGCAGATAGACCAGGTGCGTGAAGGCCCTTGCGGCGGACGTGAGCCCGGCCGGCGAGATGATGAGCAACGCCACCAGCATGGCAGCCCCGAGTCTGTCGATCCCGGCGCTGCCGCCGTCGCGCGCAATTCGATGCCCCAGCACGACGTAAAGCATGAAAAGACCGCAGTTGGCGAACGCGAAGAGATAACCGAGTGGCTCGCCTGCCAGGCGCGCATCAGTCAGCAGCGCCACACCGGCGACCGCGAACCCGAGCGATAATGCGTTCCGACGCGACCGCACGCCGAGCGCGGCAAGCAGGATGCTGCCGCCGAACTCGATAGCGCCGACCGTGCCGAGCGGCAAGCGCTCGATCGCCAGGTAGAAGCAGCCGTTCATGACGCCGAGCACCGCGCCGAAGGCGAGCAGCAGCCCGCGTTGCGACCAGCCGTGTTCGATGAACAGGCGCCACGGACGACGCCAACCGGCGAAGATAATAGCGGCGCTGGCGATGCGCAGCCAGGCGACCCCGAGCGGGGCGACGTGGCCGAAAAGGAGCACGGCGAAGGCCGGACCGAGATAGTGAAAGAGCGCGCTCGTGACGAAATAGGCCTGCGGCGGCAGGCGTGTCGCGATCGTCTGGCTGGTTTGTAGCTCACCGAGAATGACACGTTCCATGCGGGCATGCTATAACGCCAACGAGCGGGGATACATAGTAAAGCGAATGTGAAGCGGGTGTTATGCAGAAAAATCAACGGCGTGACACGGTATTTACCTACAGTTCCTCAAGAGGGCTGCTTGATGAGCTGAATCTGCGGATCCTGAGCGAGTTGCAGTGCGAGCCACGGCTCACGATGGCGGCGCTCGGACGGCGCGTTGGGCTGTCGTCACCCGCCGTCACCGAACGCGTGCGGCGGCTGGAAGAGGCGGGTGTCATTCTCGGCTACCGGCTCGATGTCGATCCGGCGGCGCTTGGTCTGCCGCTGTCGGCCTATGTGCGCGTGCGCCCGCACACCGGCCAGTTGAGCCGCATCGCTGACCTGGCGCGTAGCATCCCCGAGGTGGTCGAATGCCACCGCGTCACCGGCGAAGACTGTTTCATCCTGAAGGTGCATATCCCGGCAATGGATCAGCTCGACCGGCTGCTCGATCGCTTCCTCGTTTACGGAAGCACGACGACCTCGATCATCCAGTCGTCGCCGGTGCCACTGCGTGCGATTCCAGTCGACGGCGGTACCGTCGATGATTGACGGCGTGAGTTTCCGGACCTGCGGTAGACTTCACGTCACGACACATCAGCATCAACAGCGCCTGCCGATCGAACTGGTACTGACGTCATGGACACACGGGTGACGCTGCTCGAACGGTCAACCCAGCTTGACGCGCTCTCCCGACACCTGCGAGAGGCAGCAGCTGGGCGCGGGCGCCTCGTGCTGATCGGTGGCGAGGCGGGCGTCGGCAAGTCGGCGTTGGTCGACGCCTTTTGTACCGGCGTTCCCGCAAACGCTCAGGTGCTGCGTACCAGCTGCGATGCCCTGTCGACCCCGGGTCCCTTCGGACCCTTGCTGGATATCGGTCCGGCACTCGGCGTCGACACGATGCGGCTCTTCACGCGGAATCCGCGGCGCGACGAGCTCTTCTACACGGTGCTGAATACGCTCAGATCGCGGAGCGACACCACCGTGATCGTCGGCGAGGACGCGCACTGGTCGGACGAGGCCACGATCGATCTACTCCGTTTTCTCAGTCGCCGCATTGGAGCATTGAGACTGCTCTTTCTGGTCACCTATCGCGACGACGAGATCGGTTCGTCACATCCGTTGCAACGGCTACTCGGTGATCTGGCGAGCGCGGCGGATGTCTACCGGCTGACGCTCGCGCCGCTGTCGCTCGATGCCGTACGCACTCTGGCGGGTGACAGTGGGCACGATCCGGCGGCTCTCTACCGGCGGAGCGGCGGCAACCCGTTCTACCTGACGGAAGTGTTGGCCAGTGATGACGCCGAGTTGCCACCGACTGTCAGCGATGCCGTGCTGGCCCGTGCGGCACGCCTTTCGCCGGAGGCACGTGCCGCGCTCGACGTGGCGGCCGTCATCGGGTCAGTCATTGATGAAGATGTGCTCCTGCGCGTCGCGGGGCCGGTTATCGACGCCCTGGAAGAATGCATGGCGGGTGGTCTGCTGCGACCGTACGGCGATCGACTCGCCTTTCGGCACGAGATTGGGCGTGATGCCGTCCTGGCGACGATCACCGCGCCACGTCGTCGTTTACTTCATCAACGCGTACTTGCGGCGTTGCTCGCTTCGGCGGAGACCGCATCCGATTACGCGCGCCTGGCGCATCACGCCGAAGCCGCCGGGGAGATCGAGGCGATACGTACCTACGGTCTGGCGGCGGCACGGCAGGCTGCGGCGGCCTATGCGCACCGCGAGGCGGCAGCGCAGTATGCCCGTGTGCTGCGGGTGTCAGACGACCTGGACCTGGCCGAGCAGGCGCGGTTGTTCGAGCAGCACGCCGAAGCGTGCTATCTGAGCGGGCAGGGCGAGGCGGCGGTTCGTTCGCGTCTGGCCGCCATTGAACGCTGGCAGCGCCTGGGCTGTGCGCGGCGGGAAGGCGATAACGACCGCTGGCTCTCGCGGCTCCTCTGGTTTCAGGGCCGGAACGATGACGCACGGCAGGCGGCCACGCGGGCGATTGCTCTGCTGGAACCGCTGCCGCCCGGGCGGGAACTCGCCATGGCGTATTCCAACATGGCGCAGTTAAAGATGCTGAATTGGGATGTTCCGGATGCAATCGAGTGGGGCGAACGGGCGATTACCCTCGCCAAAGAACTGAATGAAATCGAAACCCTGGTCCACGCGCTGACGAACGTCGGCACCGCACGCGGTATTACCGGAGACCCCGACGGCTTCGCGCAACTTGCCGAGGCCCAGCGGCTCGCGGCCGAACATGGCTATATCGACCACGCCGGGCGCGCCCTGACGAATACCGTCTGGACGCATCTCGAACTGTTCCACTTTGCGGCCGTCGACGGTTCGCTCGGAACGGCACTCGATTATCTGGCCGAGTTCGATCTCGATAACTACCGCTGGTATCTGATCGCGGCTCGCGCCATCGTGCGAAGTTATCGCGGCGATTGGGACGGCGCGCTGGAGGATGTTGACCTGGCGCTCGCCGCGCCCGCGCCGTCACCCTTGACGCGCATCGTGGCGCTCACGGTGCGCGGGCAGATCCTGGCACGCCGAGGCGATCCGTCCGCGCAGCTGTTTCTCGATGAGGCGCTGGAGCTGGCCGAGCAGACTGGTGAGATGCAACGGCTTGGGCGGGTGCGCCTGGCGCGCTCGGATGCGGCCTGGTTCGCCGGAGATCTGCCGCGGGCGCTCGCCGAGGCTGACGCCCTGTTGCCGCTGGCGCACCGGTTCGGCACGTCGTGGATTCGCGGCGAGGTTGCATTCTGTCGCCGGCGGGCCGGAGCCGCCGGCGTCGCCATGGAGGGCGTGGCGGAGCCGTTCGCCCGGATGCTGGACGGCGATTGGCAGGCGGCGGCCGCCGCCTGGAAGCAACTCGGTTGCCGGTTCGAATACGCCTACGCCCTGACGCAGACCGGCGACGAAGCCTCGATCCGCGAAGCTGAAGAGATCTTTACCGCGCTTGACGCGCGGCCCGCTGTCACGATGGCACGGAGCGCTCTGCGGCGCATCGGCGTTCAGTCGGCGTCGCGCGGGCCACGAGCCACGACGTTGGCGAACCCGGCCGGCCTGACCGCCCGCGAGATGGATGTGCTGGAGTTGCTCACGCAAGGGTTGAGCAACGCGTCCATCGCCGAACGGCTCTTCATCTCCCGCAAGACGGCCGGTCATCATGTCTCCGCCATTCTGTCGAAGCTCGGCGTCGAGACGCGCACCGCGGCTGCCGTGCGCGCTGCCGAGCTTGCTTCCAAAGATAGGGACGCAACCGGGGAAATATAGGGCAGACGACCGATCTCGTGCCTGCGGGCGGCGGCTATGATCGACGCATCGATTCGTTGCAAAGCTACCGTCGTTTGGAGGACACCATGGCCTTGACCACCAACACCGCCGCATCGCTGGTTGCCGATGCCAAAACCCGTATCGAGAATCTCTCACCGGCGGAGGTCGAGTTCGAGCTTGCGAGCGGCGACGCTCTGGTGATCGACATTCGCGAGGCCGATGAACGATCGGTCAGCGGCACGATCGCCGGGGCGATCCATGCGCCACGTGGCATGCTCGAGTTTTATGCCGATCCGACCGGCCCATATTATCGCCCGGAGTTCGATCCCGACCGGCGGCTCATCCTGCATTGCGCCAGCGGCGGGCGTTCCGCGCTGGCGACTGTTAGCCTGCAAGCGATGGGCTATCGCAACGTGGCGCACCTCGATGGCGGCCTCAAGCTCTGGAAAGAGCAGGGCCTGCCGGTCGAGCAGGGGTGATTGGCCCGGTTTTGATACGGGCGAGCTTCATCGTGCCTGGGCTACGACGGTGCGACGAAGCTCGTCCCTACGAACCGGCGCAGAAATCGTAGGCGACCCGGGCTAGGACGTTGGTGAATTTCTCCAGCACGTCGAGATCGGCCCATTCCTCGAAGCCGTGGGCGCCGTCGCCGCCCGGTCCATAGATCGCGGTGGGCACCCCGGCGGCTGACAGGAGGGCCGAGTCCATCCAGCCGGCGGCGCCGCCGAATTGCGGCGTGTAATCCAGCACCGCCTGGGACGCAGAAACGAGTGCCTGGACGATCGGCGCCGTTTCGCTTACCTCGAAGGCGTGGCGTTCCAGCCCCATGGTGAGCGTCGCCGAGAACGTTTCGTCCGCTTCCTCAAGACAGTTGAGAATTGTCTGGAGTTCCGTACGCACTTCTTCAAGGCTTTCGCCGGGGATCGTGCGCCGCTCAATTTCGAGATGGCAGCCGGCCGGATAGGACGACAACTCCTGCCCGCCGCTGATGAGCGAGGCGTGCAGCGAGGGCGGCCCGAGCAACGGATGGCCGGGCAGCGTCACGAGCACCTGACTCAGTTCATCGATCCCTGACAGAACTCGGCCCATATGCGTGATCGCATCGATGCCCTCTTGCCAGCGGCTGCCGTGCGCCGCGAAGCCGTGGGTATCGATCGTCGCCCAGACAAAGCCCTTATGGGCGATGCAGACGTCGAGGTCAGTCTGTTCGAGCACCAGTGCGGCGTCCGGTCGCCAGCGCTCGATCTGAGCACAGATCGCCTGTGTGCCGATACTGGCGTATTCCTCATCGACCACGAAGGTCGCGACCAATGTGCCGGGGAAATCACCCGCCCGCGCCACCGCTTCGAGGAGCACGATCATGCCGGCCAGCGCGCCCTTCATATCGTTGGCACCGCGGCCGTAGAGCCGGTTGCCGTCGACGCGTGCCGAAAAAGGTTCGCTCATCCCTTCAATCGTGACGGTGTCGGTATGGCCGTTGAGCATCAGGGTGCGACCGGTGCCCTCACCAACGCGGGCGATGACATTTGGACGACCGGGCACAACGTCCTGCACCTCGACGCTGATGCCGGGTGTCCGGCGCAGGCGCGCGGCGATCGCTTCGGCAATATCGGCTTCACCGCTCGCACCGGGAACGAGATCGGGGTTGATCGATGAAATCCGGACCAACTCTGCCAGCGCTCCGACAAGCGCATCACGTTGAATCTCGATCACGAGCATCCTCCCTCTTCAGTTCTGAATCGAGGGCATAATACAGACATTGCGGCCCAATTCGCCAGCAAACGGACAGAGATTCGGAGAACCGATGCCACGCTATGAATTTGCCTGTGAACCGTGCGACCAACATTTCGATGTCGAACTGCCGATGTCCCAGGCAAGCGGCCCAACTCCCTGCCCCTTCTGCGGTACACCCGCCCAACGGGTGATCACCCCGCCGAAATTCCTCTTCAAGGCCGACCCGCTCGACAACCGTCCGGTCTGGCACAACCACGGCAGCTACGGCCACGCCCACGCACCGGGCAAAGGCTTCCACGGCAAGAACGAGCGCGGGGAGTCGGAGTAGCGGCCCGTTACTCGCTCGCCGCGATGACGGTGTAGCGCTTCACATCGCCACCGGAGGCGCGGTCGCCGGCTCCGCCGCTGTGGGCTTGACGGAATTGATCGCTTGCGAGCCAGGCGGCGAAGGCGGCTTCATCCTCCCATTGAGTGAGCGCGGTGTAGACGCACGGGTCGGTGGATGGGTCTTCCCTGAGGAAGAGGAAGCCGGTGCAGCCGGGCACCTGGCGCATCCGTTCGGCCGAGCTGCTGAAACCCGCTTCGACCTGTGCGGCGTGCCCTTCCGGCACGCGAATCGTATTCGTCACGACATACATCTGTTTGCCCTCTCCGATCTGCCGATGCATTGCCCCAAGCAAACCAGAATCGACGCGGTCAGCGCCTTCGCTCTCGACGGGCGGATCGAGATCGGTGACAATCGAGCACGACCAAAAGAGAGGGACGGGCCGGAGCCAAGGAGTTCAGATGAAAAACGCGGCGGAGCTAAAGCGCGAAGCGGCCGATGCGGTGCGAGCGGCAGCGCCTGAGTTGATCGAGCTAAGCGACTGGATGTATGCCAATCCGGAACTCGGCTTGCAGGAGTTCAAGTCGTCCGAGCGGATCACGGCGCTGCTGGAAAAGCATGGCGGCAGAGTGGAACGCGGGATCGCGGGACTGCCGACGGCGTTTCGCGCCCAGATGACGCCGGAGACGACGCGCCCGACCATCGCGATCATCGCGGAATACGATGCGCTGCCGGAGGTTGGGCATGGCTGCGGGCACAACATCATCGCCAACGCAGCCGTCGGTGCCGGTATCGCTCTGCATGAGATCGCGTCCGATCTGCCTGGCTCGGTGGTGGTACTCGGCTGCCCGGCCGAGGAATCGGCAGTACCGAACGCAGGGGGCAAGATCTACCTTATCGAAGAAGGATATTTCGATGCGGTCGATGCCGCCATCATGATTCATCCGATGAATGAAAACCGGATCGGCAGCGGCAGTTCGCTGGTGGCGCGCGGCATCGAGTTCGAATTCTTTGGCCGGCCGGCCCACGCCGCCGCCGCGCCGCATGAAGGAATCAACGCGCTCGACGCCGTCATCCAGCTCTTCAACAATGTCGGAATGTTGCGCCAGCAGCTGAAGCCGAGCATCCGCGTGCATGGTGTCATCACCCACGGTGGCGGTGCGCCAAACGTCATCCCGCCCTATACGGCCGCACGTTTCCGCCTGCGCGCCAATACGCCGGAGGAGGCGGAGGAGCTGGTGCAGAAGGTCGTGCATTGCGCCGAAGCGGGAGCCCTGGCAACCGGGGCGCGCCTGGAGTGGCGGGAGTACATCAAGCCGTATCTCAACATGATTCCGAATCGCACCATCGGCACGGCTTTCGGCAAGAACCTGCGTGCGCTCGGGCTCGATCTGCGCGAGACACCGCCCGCGGATGGCGCCGGGTCGACCGATTTTGGTAACGTCAGCCACCGGGTGCCGGCGGTTGAAGCGTACCTGCGTATCTGTGGCCCGGAAGCAGGTTGGCATTCGAAGGAGGTAGCGCAGGCGACATTGACCGAGGACGGGCATGCCGCGATCATCGCCGGGGCCACCGGATTGGCGATGACCGCCATCGATCTGCTCACGTCGCCGACGCTGCTCAACGATGCGCGCGCCGAACTGGCGGAGTCGATGATGAATAACTTTTAACGTCGAGCCGGTCTATGAAGCGCCGGACCGACTGTACGAGCGGTGCGTACGTACGTTCGCGGGGGATTTCGTTATGATGACGTTATCAATGCGAACGTTCGCAGGAGAATCCACCGTTAATCGAGCAGAATTGTTCGTGCAGGGGGTTCCCTTGTGCCGGAGAGTCAAGTACACTAGGCGAAGACACTCTCGTTGGGGGACGATCTCGTTGTAACTGACATAGGTTTGCATAACCGGCGAACGGCCGCTCAGGCATAGAACTGAGTGCTCTGTATCGATTTTGGGCGTTTTCGCCGGATATACGTCTGGGCACCAACGAGTACGTGTGCCCATCATCAGGACGGAACGTTGATCCAGCCGACCGTGAACCATTGAAAAGGACGTCATATGATGAGCCGTTACGACATGTACTCGGTTCGCTATCCATTACTTCCTCTCAAGAATGTGGTCATCTTTCCGAGAAATGTCGTAACCCTTCTTGTCGGACGCACCCGATCGATTCAGTCAATCGAAGAGGCGATGGGCCGCGATCGCAAGATCGTGGTCGTGGCGCACCGTGACGCGAATAGCGATGATCCGCAACCCGAAGATCTCTATGAGGTCGCCACGCTCGCCGAGGTTTCCTCGATCGAACACCAGCCGGGCGGGAATATTCAGGTCTCGCTCGAGGGGCTGAGCCGGGTCAAGATCGTGCAGTTTGATCCGCCGCGTCCGTTCTACACAGTGCGGGCCGAGCAGTCGCTCGAGCGGGTGGCGCTTACGCCTGAGGTGCAGGCGCTGGTACATCATATTCAAGATCTGGCGCGCCGCTTTCAGGAGGTCAAGAACGCCTTCAGCAGCGAAGTCATGGAGATGGTGCTGGCGACAAGCGACCCGGCGCATCTCGCCGACCTGCTGACGACGCAACTCATCCGCGAGGCGGATCAGCGCCAGAACTTCCTGGAGAACCTCGACCCGCTCAATCGCCTCGAACTCCTGACGGTCCATCTCACTACCGATCTCGACATCGCCGCGTTGGAAGCGCGCATTAAGGAGCGCGTGCGTGAGCAGATCGACAAGAATCAGCGTGAGTACTACCTGCGCGAACAGCTGAAGGTCATTCACGACGAGCTTTCCGGTGAAGGTGGCAGCGAAATCGAGGCGTTGCGCCAGCGCATCCTCGAACAGGGTCTGCCCGAATATGTTGAAGAGAAGCTGATCAAGGAGATCGCACGTCTGGAGCGCATGCCGACGATCTCGGCCGAAAGCACCGTCGTGCGTACGTATATCGACACCGTGCTCTCGCTCCCCTGGGGCAAGCAGACGGATGACAACTTCGATCTCGATCATGCCGAGGCGATCCTGAACGAGGATCATTATGGTCTGGAGCAGGTCAAGGAGCGCATTCTCGAATTCTTGGCCGTGCGTAAGCTGACGCAGGGACAGGGCGGCGCCGGTGCGTCGATCCTCTGCCTGGTCGGGCCTCCGGGCGTCGGCAAAACGAGCCTCGGCCGGTCCGTGGCGCGGGCCATGGGGCGTGAGTTCGTGCGTATCAGCCTCGGCGGTGTGCGCGACGAAGCGGAGATTCGCGGCCACCGGCGCACGTATATCGGCGCCTTCCCTGGACGCATTATCGGCGCAATGAAGACGGCCGGCAGCAATAACCCGGTGATCGTGCTCGATGAGCTGGATAAGATGTCGTCCGACTTCCGGGGTGACCCGGCCTCGGCGATGCTCGAAGTGCTCGATCCGGAGCAGAACAATAACTTCTCCGATCACTTCCTCGATATGCCGTACGACCTATCGCAGGTGCTCTTCATCGCCACTGCCAACTACCTCAACAACATCCCGCGCCCGCTGCGCGATCGGATGGAGATCATCGAGGTCGGTGGCTACATCGAGCAGGAGAAGATCGAAATCGGTCGGCGCCACCTGCTGGCGAAGCAGACGAAGATTCACGGTCTCGACGACGGCCAGGTCGAAATTCCCGAGAAGATCTGGGTGCAGCTCATTCGTCGTTATACGCGCGAGGCGGGTGTGCGTGGTCTGGATCGCCAGATCGCCGGCATCTGCCGCAAGGTGGCCCGTGATGTGGTGAAGGGGCGGAACAAGCGGATTCGTCTCACACCGGCCCGGTTGGAGGATTACCTCGGACCGCAGCGCTTCGGCTTCGAGCATCAGATCGGCGAGAGCCAGGTCGGTGTCGCGATCGGCCTCGGCACGACCGACGTCGGCGGCGAGCTGATTCCGGTTGAGGTCGCGGTCTTGCCGGGACGCGGCAACCTGACGATCACCGGCCAGGCAGGCGATGTCATGCAGGAATCGGCCCGGGCGGCGCTCAGCTACGCCCGTTCCCGTGCAGGCGCGCTGCGCATTCCGATCGACTTCCAGGAGAAGCACGACCTACATATCCATCTGCCGGAAGGTGCGATCCCGAAGGACGGCCCCTCGGCCGGTATCACCATGGCGACCGCCCTCATTTCGGCGCTCAGCCGACGGCCGGTACGCTCCGATGTCGCCATGACCGGTGAGGTGACGCTCCGTGGTCGGGTGCTCGGCATTGGTGGTCTGAAGGACAAGACGCTGGCCGCGCATCGGGTCGGCATTCGTCGGCTGATCGCACCGGAAGAGAATCGGCGCGATCTGACGAAGATCCCGGCCAAGATCGTATCCGATATGGAGTTCTTCTGGGTTGAGAACATGGATCAGGTGATCGCCCAGGCGCTCGATTTTACCGAGTGTGTCGACGAAATCGACCCGACCCTGCAGGAGCAGTTGCAGCAGGAGTCGACGGTCGAATCGCCCGATCTGGCGCAGATGCCGGCCGCGGAGTCGCCCGCCGCGACGTTCTAAGGCGTGGCCGGGCGCTTGTGCATGGCGTACGCGACGTGTATTGTTGGCGAATCCTCCGGCGGCGGGACTGCCGGACGACGCGGCCACCGAATGCCGCGATCTTGATCGGGTGGCCGCGTATCGCTCCAAATGACGGTGGTGGAACGCGTGGCGCGACTCGCTTCTGACTCGGCGGCTCTTGAGCACGAAGCCGAATCTCCGTCGGTTGGTCCCAAGCAGGTAGCTATCTTCGTTGTTGTCTCCCTCGCCCTGCTCATGTCGAGTATCGACTCGACCATCGTGGCGGTCGGTCTCCCGAACATGGTCGATGGCCTCAACACGAACCTCGTCTGGATCGGCTGGGTATTGACCGCCTACAGTCTGATGCAGACGATCATCATGCCGATGGCGGGGAAGCTGAGCGATGATTTCGGGCGTAAGAACCTCTTTCTCGGCGCGGTCATCCTCTTTACCGTCGGCTCAATGCTCTGCGCTATCGCCCCCAACGTCTATCTGCTGATCCTCTTCCGCGTGATCCAGGCGATCGGCGGTGGGGCGTTTATGCCGTCGGCGGCCGGTATCGTCAGCGATGTCTTCGGTCCCAAAAATCGCGGAACGGCGATCGGACTCTTCACCAGCGTCTTCCCGATTGGCGGTATTATCGGGCCGAATCTCGGCGGTTGGGTAATCGATCACTACAGCTGGCGCGCCATGTTTTCGGTCAATGTGCCGATCGGCATCGTGCTGCTCGCCATCGGTATCTTCATCCTGCCGAAGGGCGGGCGCGTGGCGATCTCGAGCAGTATCGATCTGCTCGGTGCCGGCATGTTCGCCGTCGGCATCTGCGCCATCATGTACGGCATGACGGTCTGGGGAAACAACGTCGATATCGATCTGCAGGTTCTCATCTGGTTCCTTGTCGGCATCGCCGGGTTGATACTCTTCGTACGCCACGAAGGACGATCGTCCGACCCGATGATCGATCTACGACTGCTCAAGGAACGCGCCTTCTTCGCCGCCAACCTCTACAACCTGCTCTACGGCGCGCTGGTCTTCGGCTTCTTCAGCTTCATTCCGCTCTATGCGACCTACGAGTACGGTATGTCGGCCAGCGCCGCCGGGTTTATCTTGACGCCGCGCGCCGTCGTGATGATCGCCGTTTCGGCGATCAGTTCATTCCTGCTGATTCGCTTCGGCTACCGCTTGCCGATGATCATCGGCATCATTCTCGTTTCGATCAGCCTCTTCCTGACCGGTCAGGGCTGGCATCATGTTTCGTTCTTCGGTCACGGCGTGAGTGACATCGTCCTCGTCTCCGCGCTCGTCATGATCAGCGGCTTCGGTGTCGGCGTCGGTGGACCTGCCGCCAATAACGCGGCGATTGAGCTGATGCCGGAGGCGGTGGCGCAAATTACCGGGCTGCGCGGTATGTTCCGCACGACCGGTGGCGTGCTCGGTACCGCGTCGATCGTGCTGTTCCTGTCGCACTATAAGGATCAGGGGCTCGGACTCGCACACGTCTTCGTCGGCCTCTCGGTGCTGGTGTTGCTGGTCATCCCGCCGATCTTCCTCATCCCGGACAACGCCGCCATGCGCCATAAGGCCGCATCGAGGAAGATCGACTCCGGTTTGGAGTGACGGAATACCTCGCGCCGGGGCGCGGAGAATGTAGAAAGTCGTCTATGGAGCCGAGACGGTATCTCGCCGATCCATTGCTCACCTTCGCCACGAATGCCTTTGAATCGTTGAACGTACCTGTGCCCGATGCCGCGCTCTGGGCGGACACGTTGGTTCGTTCGGACCTGCGTGGACATGCCTCTCACGGGATCTTTCGACTGCCGTGGTACATCCGGCGTCTCCAGCGCGGCGTGATGCAGCCAACGACCGAGCTTGAAACGGTGCGCGATACGGCCGCCGTGGCGCTGCTCGACGCGCATGACGGCGTCGGTCAGGTCGCCGCGGACGCGGCGATGGGGCTGGCGATCGAACGTGCCCGTTCCTTCGGTATCGCGGCGGTTTCGGTGCGCCGGAGCAATCACTTCGGCGCCGCCATGTATTTCACTCTCAAGGCGGCACAGGCCGGGTTGATCGGCATGATCACGACGAACGCCAGCCCGGCGATGGCTCCGTGGGGTGGTAGGCAGGCGCTGATCGGCAATAATCCGTGGTCGATCGCCGCGCCGGCCGGCCGCTATGCCCCGCTCATTCTCGATATCGCCAATACGATGGTGGCGCGCGGCAAGATCTACACCGCTCGGCAGGAAGGGCGGGCCATCCCGACCGGTTGGGCGATCGATCGCGATGGCCGGCCAACCACCGATCCGGTCGAGGCGCTGGCCGGGCTGGTATTGCCGATTGGCGGGCACAAGGGGTATGCCATCAGCTTCATGATGGATGTCCTGTCCGGCATACTGTCAGGTTCCGAGTTCGCAAGCGGCGTCGCCGGACCGTATCAGGCGGAGCGCGAGAGCGGCTGCGGTCATCTGGTCATCGTCCTGAATATCGAGGCGTTCATCGGCCTGGACGAATTCACCACCCGCGTCGAGCAGCTGATCGACGAGGTCAAAGCGGCCCCACTCGCGCCCGGTTCCGAAGAGATCTTCTATCCTGGCGAACCGGAAGCCCGCGCCGAAGCCGCCAATCTGCGCAATGGCCTGGTTCTGCCGGAGGCCACGGTTGCCGACCTCACCGCGCTGGCCGACGAACTCGGAATCGCACACCCATTTGCCGGGTGAACGGGGGTGAGGGCCCTTCCACCGTTACCCCAACGCCCCTACGATCGCAGCCGTCATATCAGCCGTCGTCGCGCTTCCGCCGAGATCGGGGGTTCGTACGCGGCCGGTAGCGAGCACCGTTTCGACGGCGGTCTGGAGACGGGCGCCAAGGTTGCTGGCGTTCGGGTCGGCGTGTGTGGTTCCGAGCCAGTCGAGGAGCATGGCAAGCGAAAGGATCGAGGCGATCGGGTTGGCGATGCCGCGGCCGGCGATATCCGGCGCCGAACCGTGGACGGCCTGCGCCATCGCACGCTCGTGCCCGGCGTTGAGGCCGGGCGCCAGTCCGAGCCCGCCGATCAGCCCGGCGGAAAGATCGGACAGAACATCGCCAAAGAGATTTGTGGTGACGATTACATCGAAATCTCTTGGACGCATGACGAGATGCATGGCGAACGCGTCGACGTGGAAATCATCGACGCGCATGTCCGGATAGTCAGCTGCGACGGCACGACAGGTGTCAAGAAAGAGTCCGCAGCCAAGTCGCAGAACGTTCGCTTTGTGGACGAGTGTGACGTGGCCGGAACGGCGACGTGCCAGGTCGAAACCGGCGCGTGCCAGCCGTTCGCAAGCGCGCTGTGTGACGACGCGTACCGACAGGACGGTATCGGGGGTCGGCATCAGTTCACCGGTGCCGTTCAGGAGATTGCGATCGGCGTAGAAGCCTTCGGTATTTTCGCGCACGACGACGACATCGACATTGGAATAGAGGGCCTCGATTCCCGGGTATGAACGCGCGGGACGGATGTTAGCGAAGAGCTCGAAGCGCTTACGCAACACCGCGCTGATATTGGGCATCGCGGGGCCCGCGTACTGGTGTGTCGTGAGCGGTCCGAGAATCCAGCCATCGCACGTTTCGAGCGCTGCCAGCGTCGATGCGGGCAGTGTATTCCCGCCGCGCTCGTAGGCTGCCAGGCCGACCGGCAGATCGACCGGTGTCAGGTCGATACCCGGCTCCATATCGTTGAGCGCCGTTAACAGGGTACGGACCGAAGCGATCACCTCCGGTCCGATTCCGTCACCATCCATTACCGCCAGCCGATATGCTCCCACGGGCGCTGTCCTCTCGTCGTCTCACGAACGTTCCGCGGGACAGTATCGCCGATCCGGGCCCCGGTGTGGGAGCAGCGGGGCTCAACCGAGCTGCAGACCGTGCTTCTGGGCGAGCAATGGTACGCTCTCGAAATCGAGCGTCATCTGGTAGCGTGCCGCGATCTCGTTGACCCTGGCGAAGTCGGGCGGTCCATCGGCCGCGAAGACGGCTGCGGCCTCCTCGAAATAGTGCTCGAACCCGGCCGGGCTGATGATTTCGAGGAGCCGGGCCGGCGTATCGCCGGCGTTCCAGAAGGCGTGAGGGATGCCACGCGGCTTGAAGACGAGCGTGCCGGGACCAGCGATCTGGTCGGTGTCTCCGATCTGCACGCCGATCTCCCCTTCCAGGACATAGGAGTACTCATCCTCGGCGGTATGCGTGTGCAGCGGAGCGCCGAGCGCGCGTGCCGGGAGCGGATGTTCGACCAACGCAAAGCGTCCCTCCGTACGGGCGCCGCGAACCATGAAGCGGACGCCGAGCGCCAGCAGCCAGACTATCTCGCCCTCGTCCTGCGCCAGAGTCAACGTCTCGAGCATCTGTTTCCTCCTTTGAGTCCCATCGAGCCAATCAACAAACAAGTATGTTTACTGATTGACAGCATAGCGACTGCCGGACCATCTGTCAAGATGGGTGAACACCGATGTACACTTATTCACGAAGGAGGCGTTGTGGCGAAGTACACGCTGAAGAAGCGGGCTGAACAGCAGGAGGAAACGCGGCGGCGTATCGTCGAGGCGATCGTCGAACTGCATAAGACGATCGGTCCAACCCGAACGACGATTACCGCGATCGCCGAACGTGCCGGTGTCGAGCGCCTGACCGTCTACCGGCATTTCCCGAAGGAAGATGAACTCTTCCGCGCCTGCTCAGAGCACTGGCGTGCCGTCCATCCGCCGCCCGATCTGAACCGCTGGGCGAAGATCGATGATCCGCGCGAACGGCTGCGCGTCGCGCTCGACGATCTCTACCAGTACTATGCGGAGGTGGCGCCGATGCTCGGCAACGTGCTGCGTGATGCCGAATTGCTACCAGTACTGGCCAATCAGCTGGCCGGCTATCGCCAGTTCGTCGCGGCGGCGCAGGCATTGTTGGCAGACGGCTGGGAATACACGGAGGGGCAACGTGTGACGCTGCGCGCCGCTATCGGCCATGCGGTCGCCTTTGATTCGTGGCGCTCGCTGGTTGAGACGCAAGGGCTGCCAGCCGCACAGGCGTGCGATCTGATGGTCGCACTCGCCGTCGCCGTCGCCGAACCGTTGTACCCTGCTCCAGCAACGAGTTAAAGTCGATCCGCCATAAAATTTGCGCGACGTATTCCCGAAACATTCCCGCGATCGTTTGTACTGTGTTATACGAAACGCGCAGTATGTCCCGTTCTTCACGGTGGTGGATGCGAGGTGTGGTTTCGCGACGCGGCGACTGCTTTCGTGATGTTTTTTGCATGCTGGTGGCCAGCGTCGGCCACGCCGACCGGCCAAGCGGCAGCTTCTCGTACGCCAACCGCACCGTGTGCCTGCCGAACGGGCATCTGCTGGGGCTCGCGGTTCAGGGCCAGGATGCGACGCCCTACGGAAGCGGGTAGCTCGCCGACGGCTCGACGGTGAGCTTCAGGCTCGATGTATCGGCGACTCGCGTCGGCGGCACGCTTCGCCCGCAACTGAGCGACGGCTCCGTTTGCGGAGGGGTTAGCGCGCCGGTGGTGCGAGTGCAGTCGTAGCGCTGACGACGGCCGCTGGGGAAACGTTTGGAAGATGGCCGGCTCGCGTGAGTTCGGCCAGCGCCCCGTCGATCGTGAGCGCTCGGCCCTCATCGAGCGCGTGGACGAGCTCGACTGGCGTGAGTTGATCGCGGAGCGAGTCGACGATCTGCTCTGTGACGCCGAGACTCACCTTCGTCAACGGCACCCCAACCTGTACCACGAGGGTATGCATCGCACCGAGGACCCGCGCCGCCGGCAGCGGTTGACGGGCGCTAGAGAGCAGGATCGCCAGATCCATCAGGCTATAGACGCTGAAGGCGCGATCCCCGACGGCGTGTTGCAGCAGCAACGCCTCGCGAATACAGCGCGCGGAACGGGCCAGATTGCCCTGGCTCAGCAGTGAGCTGCCGAGCATACCAAGTGTCATCGCAATCCAGCGCGGATCACCAACCTGCCGGAAGCGCGCCAGGCTTTCTTCGAGATGTTCGACGGAACGGGCGAACCGTTGCTGGTAGCGCTCGGTAACCCCGAGTGTCAGCAACGCGACGGCGATACCGTGGTTGTTCTCCACACCACGGTAGATCGCCAGGCCCTGTACGAGAAGTTCCGCCGAGGCATCAAAGTTCCCTTGCCTGCGTCGCACCGCACCGAGAAAGACGAGCGACTCGGCAACGAGGGCCTGGTCGTTGAGTGTTTCGGCCAGGGCAAGTGCCCTGTCGAGCACGCATTCCGCCACAGTGAGTTCGGTTTGCCATTGGGCCAGGCGACCGGCCGCGAGCAACGCATGGGCTCGGATCTCCGGCGTCAATGCACCCGCGGAGGGACATGCCAGGAGTGATTCGATCCACTGCCGGCCCTCGCTCAGCCGGCTGCGCCCTTCCCAGAACGGCGCGAGCGCCAGCGCCAGGCGGAGCCCTCGCTCGACCCGGTCGTGGTCGACGGCGTAGCGCAGCGCAGTGCGCAGATTCTCTTGATCGATTTCCAGTCGATCGAACAGTTCCAGCTGTTCCGGACCCTGGAGCACCGGCGCCATTCGCTCGGCCAGCGCGCAATAGTAGGCGGCATGATGGTCCTGTGCCGGGGCATGGTCGCTCTGTGCGGTGAGACGTTGAAGCGCGTACTGCCGGACCGGTTCGAGCAGCCGGTAACGGGTCCCGCTGCCGGCGCTCTCAAGAAGCACGAGTGACTTTTCGACGAGCCGGGCCAGCGGATCGAAGACATCCGCCGAAGCGAGTGCGTCCCCCGCGCAGACCGACTCGACCGCCTCCAGATCGCAGCCACCGGCGAAGACGGCAAGTCGGGTAAAGACGGTTCGTTCCGCCGGCGTCAACAGGTTATAGCTCCAGTCGAGCGCGGCGTGCAGCGTTTGCTGTCGCGTCGGGCCGGTACGACTGCCGCCGGTCAGCGGGCGGATCGCGTCGTCCAGGCGATCCAGGAGTTGCCGTGGCGAGAGCGCGGACAGGCGCACAGCGGCGAGTTCGAGCGCGAGTGGCAAGCCCCCGAGTCGCGCACAGATGTGTGCGATGTCCGCCGCGTTGTCCTGTGTGAGTTGAAAGTCGGGCAGCACGGCACGTACGCGCGCCAGGAAGAGTTGCACCGCCGGGTAGGCTTCGATGTCCGCGAGCGAATGGACCCGATCACTTAGGGGAG
>CALAGB010000028.1 GCA_937891245.1 uncultured Thermomicrobiales bacterium
GGCATTTTAGACCGCGCCCAGGCTGGCAACTCCGCGGCCTTCACCGAGCTGTTCGACCAATATCAGCGTCCGATCGTCAATTATCTCTACCGCATGGTCAACGATCGTGAAGTCGCCGAAGATCTGGCTCAGGACACATTCTTGAAAGCGTATCGCGCGATCGATCGGACCGACCCCGATCTGAACTTCCGTGCCTGGATCTATCGCATCGCGACGAATACCGCCATGAGCTATTTTCGGAGAAAGCGTCTGGTGCAGTGGATCCCATTCGGACCGGGTACGCCAGATCGTGGGAAAGATCTGCGCCTGGCCGAGCGCGTTGGTGAATCCCAGTTGATTGAGCAAGCCATGGCCAAAATCGGACCATCGCACAGCAGCATCCTGCTCTTGCGCCACCATCAAGGGCTCTCGATCGATGAATTGGCTGAGGCGCTCGGCATCAAGCCGAACGCCGCGAAAGTGCGGCTCTTCCGTGCCCGCAAAGCCTTCTCCCAAGCCTATGAGGCGCTGACCGCGGAACAGGAGGTGGAGCGATGACGTGCGATCGCATCCAACGCCTGATCTCCGAAGGCTACGAGCGGCGTCTGACACTCGAAGAGCGGCTCGACATTCGCGAGCATGTGCAGACCTGCGCCACCTGTGCGGTTTTCGAACGGAACCTGCGTACCGGGCTCGACGCCATCCACCGCATGCCCGACATCACGCCCTCCCGGAAGCTCTGGGAATCGGTGCACACGCTCACCGCCGCGCAACCACGTCCATCGCCGAAGCGCGTCGCGCATCAGGCGCTCGGGATCGCCGGTGCGGCGCTCACGGTCGCGCTCGTCGCGGTCATCACGATCGTGCTCATCAACCATACCGGCGGCTCCCTGACGCCGTCCTCTACCGAGATCGCGCGTCAGGGGTTTGGACCGGCGTCCAGTGAGGTCGCCGGTACGACGTCGCCGGACCCATCGACTATGAGTTCGATGTCGGCCCTCGCGGGCACGCCCGAGGCCACGCCGAGTGCAGCGAGCACGACAGCCCCAAGCTCCACATCGGAATCGACGGCGACGCCGGCCGACTCGGGGCCAGGCATCATTTACGTCTCACCAACGCCACTCACGCTCGACCATCAAATGGCCGAAGATACCGTCGTCGGCTATTTCCACGCGATCAATCTGCAGGACTACGCGAAGGCGTACAGCTACCTGGGCGACGCGATGCAGCAGACCCAACCCTATGAAAGCTTTGCCGCCGGATTCTCCGAAACGGAGAAGGACACCGTCACGATCACCGATATCTCGCCGAGCAGTGCCGACCCGAGCCAATTGGCCGTCACGCTCCATCTCGACGCCGAGCAAATTGACGGGACGACGCGCAAGTACGACGGCACCTGGTTCGTCGGGATCGAGAACAACGCGCCGAAGATCGTCTCCGCCAATGTCACCGAAGAGACCAACGCCACGATTACACCGACGCCCGTTCCGAATAATCTCTGTCGCTCCGCGTTGATGAAGGTGTCGGCGTCGTACAAGGTGACCGGCAACACGATCAACGGCTCGATCATCGTGGCCTACACCGGGGAGCGAAGCACCTGCGTGCTCACCAGCATCCCGCAGATCGAAATTATCGATGCCAATGGCGCGGTTCTGAAAACCGCACAGATCGCGCTCAATCCCGGTATCGTTCCGAAACCGTTGGTCCTGGAGAACAGCCAGCAAGCGGAGTTGCGCTTCATCTGGAGTAATTGGTGCTCGGCCGCAGCGAATGCCACCTCGACAACGGCAACCGACAGCGGTCTCTCATTCCGCATCACGCTCGCCAAGGGTGACACACCGATTATCCTGCCCGCGCTGAGCGAAGACGGCCAACCGCTGACCGTGACGCCGGTTTGTACTGACACCCAGGAAGACTCGGCAATCAGCGTACAAGGTTTCGCTCGTTATCCGAACTCCTAGATTGGTCAGACCGATTAATAGAGATTTGCCGTTTTGTGGTTGTCGAAAACCCGCCGGTCGTTTACATTAAGCGTGGATCAAGGTCAACGTTCGCTTCTCCGCAAGAGCGAACGCGCATCAACTCGACATTCTGGCCGATCTGATCCAGGTTTTACCCTCCTCCCTGTGCCGCCTGGGCTGTCCCCGCACCCAGGCGGCCCCTTTTTGTTCTACGCGCTGACGCGACTGGCGTGAATCCTGTCGCACAATGTCCCGTCAGGACAGAGCACGGCCCGGCTATTCGCGGCCGCGTTCCTCGCGCAGCCGCGTAGTCTCCCCGTCATCCACGACCCAGCGCTCCGTGTCAATGGCGACGCCATAGTCGTTTCTTGCGCGTTCGGGGGAAACGAGACCGTTGCGGACATCCGTGAGAACGGCGGCGGGGTCGCGGGTGAGCGGATCACCGAAGCCACCACCGCCCGCTTGTCGATGGTCGAACATGTCGCCGCGATGAATCCATTCGGTGAATTTAGAGGGCATCGGCTCGACGGCGCCATCGCGAAGAAGCCAATTTCGCGTTGGTGCTCCCGGCTGCCCGCCGTCGAGACCGTACGGCTGGTGCGCCATCCGGTCGCTGCGCACCTGCAGCACCGCTTCCTCTTCGAGGAAGGTGACCTGCTTGCGGATGCCCATGCCGCCGCGAAAGCGACCGGCACCGCCGGAATCGGGCAACAGTTCGTACGCGTCGATGCGCAAGGGGAAGCTCGCTTCGATCATCTCGACCGGATTGTTCGATAGGTCGGAGAAGACGTTCGTGATGCCGTCGATACCATCCTTGCTCGCTCGGGCTCCCCAGCAGCCGCAGACGAATTCGACGTAGATGAAGGGACGACGTGCCGCGTCATAGCCGCCGATTGATATGCCGCTGTTTCCTCCCTCACCCGCCGCGAAGACGCGCTCCGGCAACGCCTGGGCCAGCGCACCGATCAACGCGTCGCCCATCCGGAACGCCGTCAGCCCGCGCGCCGCGACGGCCGCCGGTGGCACCGCATGGACCACGCTGCCGGGCGGCGCCGACACAGTTATCGGACGAAAGATCCCGGCGTTGTTCGGGATCTCAGGCGGCAGCAGGCAGCGAATGGCAGCGCACGCCATCGACCTGGTGACCGAGAGCGTCGAGTTGATGGCGCCTTTCACCTGCGGCGCGCTGCCGGTGAAATCGACGTCGATCGCATCGCCCGCGATCGTCAGCGTTACCGCGATTGGGATCGGGCCCGCCTCAATCCCATCGTCGTCGATGTAATCGGTGAAGCGGTAGACGCCGTCCGGCATGCGCGCGATCTCGGCACGTGCCATCCGTTCGGCGTAGTCGAGCAGTTCGGCGAACGTCTGGTCGAGCGTCGGTGCGCCGAAGCGCTCGATCAGCTCCAGAAGACGACGCTCGGCGATATGGCAAGCGGCGAGCTGCGCGTGCAGATCGCCGAGCACCTTGTCCGGCACGCGCACATTCGTCAGGAAGAGCGTGAAGAATGTCTCGTTCGGCTCACCCCGCCGATAGAGCCGCAACGGCGGAATACGTACGCCTTCCTGGTAGATCTCGGTTGAATCGGAGGCATTGCCGCCCGCAACCCGCCCGCCGACGTCGGTGTGATGCGCGATCGTCACCGCAAAACCAGACAGGGACGCGTCCGCGGTGAAGATCGGCTTGACGACGAAGATGTCCGGCAGGTGCATGCCGCCGCTGAACGGGTCGTTCATAATCCAAACGTCGCCCGGCGCGATATCGTCTCCGAACGCGTTGAAGAAGGCGGTCATGGCGTCGGGCACCGAGCCGAGGTGCAGCGGGATCGTCAATCCCTGGGCGATCAGGTTGCCGGAGCGGTCACAGAGCGCGGTGGAAAAATCCATGTTGTCGCGCACCACGTTCGAATAGGCGGTGCGTACGATCGTGAGCGCCATATCGTCGACGATCGACGTCAGCGCGTTGCGGATAAGCTCGAACGTGATCGGGTCGATACCGCTGTCAGTCATGCGCGGCCTCCGCGCCAACCTCGATCTCGATATTCCCCCACGCATCGAGCCTGGCGCGACAGCCAGGCGGCACGATGATCGTCGTGTCCGGCTCCTCGATCGCCAGCGGCCCGGCGCGCATTGCTCGCAGTGCGGAACGCGAGAGCAACGGCGTCTCGATCAGGCCGTCCGCGCGATCGAAGAGCATCGGGCGCGTTCGCTCGAACGAATCGTGAACCGCAACGGCCGCGACCGATTCCCAAGCGTCGTGACCCGCATCAAGGACGGCACGCACGCGCAGATTGACAAACTCGATCGGATCGGCAGCGGCCCGGTGACCATACGCACGCTCATGCTGCGCACCAAACCGCTCCGCGATCGCGTCGATCGAATCGTCCGGCGCCAGTTCGACCGTTAGATTGAATGCCTGGCCAACGTAGCGCAGGTCGGCCGCGACGGAAAAGCTGAGCGAGCCAGCCGGATAGTTCAGATCCGCCAGCCGTGCCCGCATCGTCGCCTCCAAACCGTCGATGAGTCCACGCAGTTCGTGCGGCTCTAGCTCGTCCACACGTCGGTGGTATGTCTGCACGAGATGATGTCCGGCGTTCGCCTGGCTCAAGCCGAGCGCACTGAAGACTCCGGCATACGGCGGAACCAGCAGATGGCGGATGCCAAGGTCGCGTGCCAGCCGCGCGGCGTGGATGGGACCACTGCCGCCGAAGGCAAGCAAGGTGAAATCGCGCAGATCGAGGCCGCGTTCGACGGTGACGGCCCGAATCGGGCGGCTCATATGGGCATTGCCGATCACATGGACGGCGAAGGCGGCTTCCAGGACCGATAGATGCAAGTGTTCCGCGAGCGTCGCCAGCGCGGCCCAGGCGCGCTCGACGTTGATCCGCAGCGTCGATCCGCCGACCGGCTCCGGTGCGATATACCCGAGTACGACGTTGGCATCGGTGATCGTCGGCTCGGTTCCACCCCGACCGTAACAGGCCGGACCAGGATCGGAACCCGCGCTGCGCGGGCCAACCTGCAGATGCCCGCCGCTATCGACCCAGGCGATCGAACCACCACCCGCGCCGACCTCCGCCAGGTCGATAGCCGGGATGCGCAGCAGGTAGCCATTGCCTTTCATCAAACGGGTGCCGGTTGTAATCCCGGCGCCGACCTCGTACTCGTCGGTCAGGCCGGCCTCACCCCGCTCAATCAAGGCCGCCTTGGCGGTCGTCCCTCCCATATCGAAGGTGATCAGGTTCGGCGAACCACCATGCCGCGCCAACGCCTGCCCGGCAACGACCCCCGCCGCCGGACCGGATTCGATAATGAAGCAGGGCTGCGCCCGCGCCGCAGCGACACTCATCACCGACCCGTTCGATTGCATCACCAGCAGTCGTGCGCTGATGCCGGCCGCGTGCAAGCGATCGCGCAGCGACGCCAAATAGCGTTCGACGATCGGCTTGACGTAGGCATCGATCACCGTCGTACTCGTCCGCTCGAACTCTTTCAGCTCGCGCGTGATCTCGGACGAGATCGACAGGCTGACACCCGGCAGCCGTGCGCGCACGATCTCCGCGATTCGCTCCTCGTGCGCCGGATTGACGTAGGCGTGCAGCAGGCAGATGGCGACCGATTCGACCGCCTCCTGCTCAATCTTCGCCACAATCGCATCCAGTGCCGCTTCATCGAGTGGAGTCAGGACGTTCCCACGAAAATCAATCCGTTCCGGCACCTCGAAGCGGAGATAGCGCGGCACGAGTGGCTCTGGTTTCTCCCACTGGATGTTGTAGAGCTGCGGCATGCGCACGCGGCGAATTTCGAGCACATCGCGAAAACCGGCGGTCGTGATGAGCGCCGTCCGAGCCCCGCGCTTCTCCAGAATCGCGTTGGTCGCGACCGTCGTACCGTGCACGATCTCTTCGATCGCATCCGTGGGCACGCCGGCCGCCTGGGCGAGCGACGCCAGCCCCTCCACCACGGCCACACTGTAATCACGCGGCGTCGATGGCACCTTCAGCGGCCAGATCGCCCCCTCGGGCCCGATCAGTACCAGATCGGTAAACGTCCCACCGATATCGATCCCCACCCGATAGCGCACCGTGCCCACGCCTCTCCCGCGATCGCGGAAAACCCGCACCGCCATCGTATGCGCGTCGGAGAATGGAGGCAATGGTTGACGGCCCACGACGGCCTGCCGATGAACGGTTGCGCGCTCCACCATCGAGTGGGGGAACGTTGGTGGTGTACCGGCGGACCGCGTCTCGCCCACACCATCGCCGTGGGGGACGTTGGTGGTGCGCCGATCAACATTGTCTCGCCCGCCCCTCGCTGAGGGGAACGATGGTGGTGATCCCGAACGTCATCGGCGCCCGCACCCCGCCCGGGGATAAA
>CALAGB010000029.1 GCA_937891245.1 uncultured Thermomicrobiales bacterium
TTCTTGGTGAAATCGGGATCGATATCTTCCATAACGTGCGCCGCCAGTTCATCCGGATCGGATGTCATCAGGTAGCGCGCCGGGATGATGACGTCGGTATCGACGTCATCCCCGAACTTCCAGACTTTACCCCGTACCTGCATGCTGTATTACCTCTCCCCTAGTCCGCCGCGATTTGCTCGGTAAGCTCGCTTGGTGAACCAACCCGGCCGAGAACCGCGCTGGCGGCCGCGACTTGCGGTCCGGCCAGAATGATCTCCGCCTCACGATGGCCCATGCGGCCGCGGAAATTCCGGTTGGTCGTCGAGACGCAACGCTCGCCCTTCGCCAGCACGCCCATATAACCACCGAGGCAGGGGCCGCAGGTCGAAGTCGAGAAGATCGCACCGGCGTCCATGAAGATGTCGGCCAACCCTTCCTTGGTCGCCTGCTTGCCGACCTCCTGGCTGCCGGGGATGACGATGCAGCGGATATCCGGGTGGACCTGACGACCTTTGAGAATCTTCGCCACTTCGCGCAGGTCGCTCAGCCGGCCGTTCGTGCAGGAGCCGATGACGACCTGGTGAATCGGCATGTTGCCGACTTCGTCGGCGGCATGGACGTTCGACGGGAGGTGCGGCAGCGCGACCAGCGGTTTGAGATGCGAGACATCGAACTCGATCACCTGCTGGTATTCGGCGTCGGGATCGCTGGCCACCGGCTCATACGGCTTGTCGGTAACGGCCGCGAGCCATTCCCGCGTCTTGTCATCGCAGGCGAAGATACCGCTGGTGGCACCCGCTTCAATCGCCATGTTCGCCATCGTGATGCGCTGATCCATCGCGAGCGCGTCGATAACCGGTCCGGTGAACTCCATCGCACAGTTAAGCGCGCCATCGACACCGATCTGGCCGATCGTGTACAGGATCAGGTCCTTGCCGCCGATTCCGTCCGGCAGCGTACCGTTGTAGACGAACTTGATCGACGGTGGAACGCGTACCCAGGTGGAACCAAGCGCCATCCCGGCGGCGATATCGGTCGAGCCCATACCGGTCGAGAACGCGTTGAAGGCACCGTAGGTGCAGGTGTGGGAATCGGCACCGATAATGACCTGTCCGGGGAGCGTCAGGCCGTTTTCCGGCAGGACGACGTGCTCGATCCCGGCGCGACCGATCTCGAAATAGAGCGTGCCTTGCTCTTTCGCGAATTCGCGCATGATCTTCGCTTGCTCGGCCGACTTGATGTCCTTGGCCGGAACAAAGTGATCCGGCACCATCACGACCTTGTTCCGGTCGAAGACGTGCTCCAGGCCGGTCTTCTTGAATTCGGCGATCGAGATCGGAGCGGTGATGTCGTTCGTCATCACCAGATCGAGATCGACCTCGACGATCTCACCGGGCGTCACCGTCTCTCGGTGCGCCGCCCGCGCGAGGATCTTCTGCGTCATCGTCTGTCCCATTGTTACGCCGTCACCTCCGCTACCACCGTCCCGCGATTAAGCGCCTTCATGTAGGCTCGCACACTTGCCTCAACAATATCGGTCGCTACGCCGCGACCATTATAGACGTGTTCGCCGCAACGCACGCGTACACTAACTTCGCCCTGCGCGTCTTCTCCCGGCGTGACCGCATCGATATGAAACGATTCGAGCGAGCAGCCGCCCGGGATCAGCTTGTCGATCGCCTTGAACAGGGCGTCGATCTGGCCGTTGCCATTGGCCGTCGCTTCGCGGTCGATGCCGTCGACCACTACCTTGACCCAGGCTTCGGCGCGGCCGTCGTTGCCCGAATGCGCCCGCCAGCCGGAGAGAACGAAAAGGTCATCCTTCGGCTGCGCGTCTTCCTCAATGATGGCGATGATATCGGCGTTCGTGACCGTCTTCTTGCGGTCCGATAGCTCGATGAAGCGCTGGTAGAGTTCGTTGATCTTCTCTTTCGGGATGCCATCGAAGCCAAGTTCATTCAAACGGGCGGTGAAGCCGGCCCGGCCGGAGTGCTTGCCGAGCACCAGGCGGCTCATCTCCAGTCCAACCGACTGCGGTGTCATGATCTCGTAGGTGTCGCGGTTCTTGAGCATACCGTCCTGGTGAATGCCGGCCTCATGGGCGAAGGCGTTGGCACCGACGATCGCCTTGTTCGGCTGCACCACGATACCGGTTAGATGACTGACCAGCTTGCTGGTCGGCACGATTTGCTTGGTGTCAATGCGCGGAATCAGACCGCCGTAGAAATCCCTGCGCGTATGCAATGCCATCACGACCTCTTCGAGCGAGGTATTTCCGGCACGCTCACCGATTCCGTTGACCGTCACCTCTGCCTGCCGGGCACCCGCTTCGATGGCCGATAGGGTGTTCGCGGTCGCCATGCCGAGATCGTTGTGACAGTGGACACTGAGCACGACGTCCTCGGCGCCGGGTACATGGGCGATGATGTGCTTGATCAGCCGGGCGTATTCCGCGGGAGTCGTATACCCAACCGTATCCGGCAGGTTGATTGTCGTCGCGCCCGCTTCGATGGCGACGGCGACGATGCGACAGAGGAAATCCCACTCGCTGCGCGTCGCATCCTCGGCTGAGAACTCGACATCATCGACGTAGCGCTTGGCGAGCGTTACGGCCGCGCGCGCGGCTTCGATCACCTCGTCGGGGCTCTTCCGCAGCTTGTATTTCATGTGAACTGGCGACGTCGCGATGAAGGTGTGGATACGGGCCGACTCGGCGTCACGAACACCTTCCCAGGCTTTGGTGACGTCATGTTCGTTGGTGCGCGCCAGCGCCGCGATCGTCACGCCCTTGACCTCGCGCGCGATCATCTGCACGCCCATCAGGTCGCCGGGTGAGGCCGCCGGAAAACCGGCCTCCATGACGTCGATCCCGAGCTTGGCCAGCTGCCTGGCCGTCTCCAACTTTTCCGAACTCGTCAGCGTTGCACCAGGCGACTGCTCGCCATCGCGCAGGGTGGTGTCGAAGATAACCAATCGGTCGCTCATCGATGGTGCTCCCCTCATCCGCTTAACAACAAACGGCCCCCAAATGGGAGCCGGCCAAAGATCGTCGATCGATCGTGTGCTACAGCAGCGCTGCCCCCAGCATTCGTCTCGCCCCGCTCAGGGGCTGAAGAAGGGAGAGCAACAAAGTCCAGGTTGCCTGCGACTGCGATGTGCGATCCATCATGACTCCCAGAGCAACGACACAATGAACAACAAAAAACCCGCCCCAACCAGGGACGGGCCAGACCCGCGGTACCACCCTTATTGATCGCTTCGCTCGAAACGATCCACTCGCAGCGCGCTAACGGACGCGACCCGGCCGGGGCTACTCAAGTTCACCCCAGCGGCTCCGGGACGAGTTCGCGAGCTTCATTGCCACCGGGCTCTCACCTATCCCCGGTTCGCTGAGCAACGCCGCACGCTACTACTTCCCATCGAAGCCTTTCAATGCCGCGAACTCTAACAGATCGCTCGTCAAACTGTCAACAAACGCGAGCAAGACCAGCAGTTGCCTTAGTTCGTGACCGCGATGGGGAAGCCGCAGTGTACCGGCTGCGGTCCGCTCTCGAGCGCGCTCGAGGGGCCAGCTGCCGGGGATCTGCGCGCGGATGCCTTCGCCGTGGGCATGCAGTGATCTCGCACACTCGAACAGACGGTAACCGCGCAAAATGACAATGGTTAGCAGTGTACTGCTAACCATTGTCATTCGTTCTGTAAATTGGGCTATGCGAACAGATCGTCGCCCGGTTTTGGTCCGTTGTACGGTTTGCCGTCGGCGAACTGATAGTACTCGCGGGCGAAGAAGCGCTCTCGAACGTCGTCCGGGAAGCGGCTGAAGATCCCTTCGTCCTCGCTGAACTGCGTCTTGTGCTGGCGAAACGCCGCCTGCTTCTGCTCGCGCATTTCACTCGTGTCGATGACGAAGTCAATTGCCTCGTCGGGCAGTCCAAGCTTGGTGATATCGAGTTCGCTGAAGAAGCCGACGTCCACGCCCGCGTCCTTGGCACGCCCGAACAGTTCCAGCATGAGCGCGCGTGGAAAGCCGGCATAGAGGAGTCGACCATGGCGGCCGGCCAGCTTGAACGCATCGGTCGTGACGCGATGCACGGCCAGATGATCGGGGTGCCCGTAGCCGCCCGTCTCTTCGAAGGTGATGACGAGCGCAGGCCCAACCTCGCGCAGGATTGCCGCGATCTTCCCGGCTGCCTCGTTCGGATCCGCATTCATGAATGCCCGCGGATCCTTGTTTCCCTCGGTGCCGTCCATACCGGAATCCCGGTAATCGAGGAAGCGCACATCGTCGACGCCGAGTTCAGCGTAGGCACGGCGCAGTTCGCCTTCGCGTACTTCACCTAGATTGTCCGGTGTTGCGAGGCCTGGATCACTGATCTCACCAAGTTCCCCGCGGGTGGCGCAAACGCCGGCGACGCGACCGATCCGAGCCTGGCGCGCGAGCGTTCCGGCGACGCTACCTTCATCGTCAGGATGGGCAAAAACGGCCACGATCGTCGTGGTTTCAAGAGCCATGCAATATCCCTTCTCTTTTGGTGGTTATCCGCCTCGGCGTCGCTGGTTGAAGATTTCGTAGAGCATGACGCCGGTCGCCACCGAGAGATTGAGCGAGTCCGAGCGGCCGGCCATCGGCAGGGAGACGAGCGGATCGCAGAGCGCGATCAGTTCCGGCGGCAGTCCGTGGCGCTCACTCCCCATCAGGAGCAAGATCGGTCCGTCATAACGAGCGGCCTGATAATCGAGCGGCGCGTCCGGCGACGTGCCGACAACCTGGACTGCCTGCTCCTCGACCCAGTCGGTCAGATCCTCATTCGACGCTCGGACGAGGCGCTGCGAGAAAATCGCGCCCATGCTCGCCCGAACGGCGCTCGGGTCGTAGGGATCGGTCGTCTTGCCGATCAGGATGGCTCCATCGGCACCCACCGCATCAGCGGTACGCAGGATCGTACCGAGGTTGCCCGGGTCGGCGACCGCGTCGAGTCCAATCCAGAGCGACTGACTCGTCAGGGTGATCTCCGCCAGCGACTCCCAGCGTTGGCGCATGACGGCGCTCAGCCCATGCGGGTGCTCGCGCTCCGATATCGTCTGAAAGACGTCGGCCGAGACGAGCAGACTGTCGCTGCCGCCCGCTGTCTCACGTTCGACCAGGTCGTGTGCGAATTCGCTCCGCAGCAACTCCGGCGCGACGATCAGCGTCTCAATCTCAGCCCCCAGCTGGATCGCCTCAGCGACCTGCCGGATACCCTCGACGTAGAACAGGCCGCGCTGATCGCGTTCCGCTCGACCGCGCAGCTTACGAATCTGCTTGATCTGGGCGTTGTTCTTGCTCGAAATCTGCTCGCGGCTCACGTTTC
The DNA here is from genome assembly GCA_937891245.1 of uncultured Thermomicrobiales bacterium. Taxonomy (GTDB): domain Bacteria; phylum Chloroflexota; class Chloroflexia; order Thermomicrobiales; family Thermomicrobiaceae; genus CALAGB01. The sequence continues at coordinate 5,334 of CALAGB010000029.1, forward strand.
CCACCGTCATTTAAGGCTTCAATCCGGGCCGGGGCACGCGTCGCAGCCCCGGCGGAACGATTGTACGGGTTCGTCCACGATGCTGGCAGCCGGCGAATCGTTCCGGTCGATGGATCGTTGAACCGATTGTCGCGATTCAAGTAGGATCTAAGCTGCGCTCGGAGCCGGATCGGCGCGAATCGCACGCTTCGCCCCCGTAGTTCAGGGGATAGAACGACGGCCTTCTAAGCCGTATGTCGCAGGTTCGAGTCCTGCCGGGGGTACCAACCGATACCGGTTATGCCATGATCGGAAGACGAATGCAGATTACAGTTCGCTATTTTGCGTCGATTCGGGAAGTCATTGGCTTGCGCAGTGAGGTGCGTGACGTGCCGGAGTCGATGACCGCCGGTGCCTTGCTCGATCAGATCGTGCGAGAGCATCCCGAAATCGAGGGGCTGCGGCGCGCCTCCCGCATCATGCTGAATCAGGACTACGCCGAGCCGGATCAACTACTCTCCGACGGCGACGAACTTGCGCTCATCCCGCCGGTTTCCGGCGGTTCGGACGCATTCCGCGTGACCGATCAACCGATCGACATGCAGGCGCTCGCCGCTCTCGTATCCAGCCAGGCGTCCGGAGCGGTGACAACGTTCGCCGGTCAGGTGCGCGATAACGCGCGCGGGCGCGGCGTGCTGGTCCTCGAGTACGAGGCGTACGAAAGCGCCGCCGAGAAGGCGCTGGCCAAAATCGGTGCCGACATTCGCGAACGTTGGGATATCGAAGGTATCGCCATCACCCACCGCGTCGGACGACTGGAAATCGGCGAAATCAGCGTCGGCATCGCCGTCGCATCAGCCCACCGTGCCGAAGCCTTCGATGCCTGTCGTCACGCGATCGAACAGATCAAACGAGTCGTCCCAATCTGGAAGAAAGAGTTCTACGCCGGCGGCGAGACCTGGATCGGGAGCGAGGCGGAGTATCAGGCTGCCTACGGTGGTTCGAATCCGCGATCCACGTCGTAACGCAATGAAATACGCCGCCGGTCGTACCGGCGGCGTTGCCCGCAGTACCCAAACGTGTTCAAGCGAGCGCTAGGTCACTTCGGTCTGCTCGATGTCGGCCAACTGCTTGAACTCAGTCGAACCGATTGTCAAGACGACCTGCTCATCGTCGGCGCTGGTGATCAGATCCGAGGGTACCTTCTTGTGCTTGCGCCCGAAAAGCCCATGCTCGACAATCAGCGCTTCCAACTGGCCGGACACACCGGAAAGCAAATCGCTCACCTGACCAAGTTTCGAACCGTCTGAGCCGTTCACCGTCATGCCAGTGACGATGTGACTGAATGGAGATGGTGTCGAATCAGCGGGCGCGCCGGCCGGAATCGGCTCAGTCGCCATCGCCTCTTCGGTGCTCTCTTGCCGCCGCAAAATGGCCGACCGAGGAACTTCACCGACGAGGTGCCCATCCGTATCGACAACTGGGAAGGTCTCAAGATCGACGCTTCCGAGTTGCTGGCCGGCTGCGTCAAGCGGCATGTCCTTGGTCAAGAGCGGAACGTCGCGCGTCATGTAATCGGAGACCAACGTCTGGTTCGACGTGTCGTCCTGACGGAGCATGCGGCCCCATTCAAGCATCCCAACCGGCGCGTCGCCGTCGACGACAATCAACGAGCGCTTCGCTTCGGACTCCATGCGCCTGCGCGCCATGCGAATATCTTCGTCCTGCTTGATAATGTCCTGGACCGGCATCATCACCTGTCCAACTGTCGTGACTTCATCCATCAGTGGTCCTCCTTATTCGCCTTCGAGTTCCTCGGTTCGGCGAATATGTTTTCGAGCGGGCCATAACCGCTTCAAGGCAATCCGCATGCCACCGTTTGACTTCGTTTAATGGAAGTTACGGAATGCGTGAAGCGAACGGGCAATCGATCGCGGATACCAAGAAATTGGCATCGATTACCGACCAGTCCGATGCGGTTCACAGCGCCGGAGCACGCTCGCCGTGCGAGGCGGCGAGCGTGAATATTCGCGTAAACCCTCGCTGGGCGTTGCGAGAATGAGTGGCGCTATTCCTCTATATCTCGAAGGTTTTTGAAGGCATTCTGGTCGATGGAAAGGATAACCCGATCGCCATGAACCAAATCGACGAATTCTCCGGGCACATATTTGCGCCTGCGGGCACGAATGCCGTAGACGACCGTGATCCCAACCGGCGTTC
>CALAGB010000030.1 GCA_937891245.1 uncultured Thermomicrobiales bacterium
CAGCAGTTGCAGCCGATCACCACAATTGTCGTGCTCGCCTTCTCGGCGCTCGGCGGCTCCTGGTGGCCGCTCTTCCTGATGCCGAACTGGCTACAACAGGTCGCGAAGGTGACGCTCAACGGCTGGGCGATGATCGGCTTCAACAACCTGATGATATTCGGCAAAGGCTTCACCAGCGTCCTCCCCTCGCTCCTTGCCCTCGTCGTCTACAGCGCCATCTGCTTCGGCCTGGCGATCCGGTTCTTCCGATTCCAAGAGGCGAGCTAGAGCGCCCTCACCCCCAGCCGGTCCCTCCCACTGACTCCCTCCCCACGGGAGGGAGAACCATCTCCTAATTCTGGGAGAGGGGAGATTTAGGTGAACGGGAGTTCGTTCCCGCCGGTTGGTTAGCATTGCGACTCAATGAATGACGATCATGCTCGCACAAAGACACCCCTCTCCCAATCGTTGGGAGAGGGGCCGGGGGTTCTCTCCCGGACAGTTTGCGAACGGACGGGGTGGGGCCGGCATCGGACCTCAATCTGCGACAGTGGATGTTGTGACCAACCGCTATCTCGATCGGAGGGACTCGATGCCGACCCGTCGTCAACTGTTGCACAGCTGGACTGCCCAACTCCAGGGACTGGTGCCGATTGCCCGGATCACCCGCCTGCGGACCTGGGCGGCGGTGAGTCTCGGTCTGCTCTGGTGTGGCCAAATCGCCTTGCTCAAGATCGCCGCGACTGTTCCTGGCTCGGCCACCGACCTGAGTCGGGTCCGGCGCTACCGGCGCTGGCTGGCCAACCCCACGGTCCAGGTGGACCGGCTCTGGCCGCCGGTGTTGCGCGCCTTGCTGGCCGGTCGGCGGGAGGTGCGCCTCGTCTTTGATCCGACTCCGCAGGCCGGCCACGCGACGTTCTTGCTCGTCGGTATCGTGGTCCACAAACGCATCCTCCCGGTCGCCTGGCGGGCGGTCCCGCAGCAACAGTCCTGGCCCGACCGCCAGATCGTGCTCGTACGCGCTCTGTGCCAGTTGGTGGCGGCCACCCTGCCCGCCGAGGCCCAAGTGACCCTCTTGGTCGATCGCGGCATCACCAGTGCGGCGGTGATTGATCTCTGCCACGATCTCGGCTGGCACTTTGTCTTCCGCCTCACCGCGACCAAGACCCAGAGCGCCACCGCCCGCCTTCCCCATGGCACCACCGGTCCCGTCTGGTCGCTGGTCCCCACCCGAGGCGGGCACTGGTATGGGACGGTGGCCCTCTTCCAGGCAGCCGGCTGGCGCACCGTCCAACTCACCATCGTCTGGCCGCTCGCCGAGAACGAACCCTGGCTGCTCCTGTCCGATCGTCCGGCGGGCCGCGCGCGCCAACGCGACTATCGCTGCCGGGTTCACTGTGAAGCGACCTATCTCGACAGCAAGTCCCGCGGCTGGCGGCTGGCGGCCAGTAAGCTCACCCACCTCGATCGTCTGGAGCGGCTCTTCCTCGCCTTCGCCCTGGCGCTCTGGTGGGCCGAACTCCTGGGACTGCGCGTCATCCGCTCGGGTCAGCGCCGCCGCTTCGATCGGTCCGATCGGCGCGATCTCAGCCTGATCCGCCTCGGACTCCGCTGGTTCCACGACTGCCTCGACCACCAGCGCCTCCCACCCCTCCTCTTCCGCGTTCACGCGCGTCGCTGGATCTGCCGGTGGTCGTACTGAAACTGTCCGGGACAGAAGGGGCCGGGGGTGAGGGCCGCTCCCCGTCTCTACGCGCTCACCCGGCAGTAGCACGACGCCTCGATGGGGACGTCGGCGCGAGCGATGGCGAGGTCGAGACGCTGCTTGATGAGCGGGCAGAAGTGGTGCTTGCCGAGGCGCATCAGGCATTCGTGGTAGCCGTGCAGGCTCCAGACGTTCTCCGGGTGCTGGTAGGTGCGCGGCAGGCTGCCGTCGAAGCCGAGATCGGCGCGGTAGACCGCTTCGGCCTCCTCGACGTGCCCCTGTTCGAGCAGGAGCGCGCCGAGGGCGTGACGCGCCGGCTGCATCCAGCCCCATGGCTCATCGTAGGGGAGGCCGTCGTCGAGTTCGACCGCCTGGCGCAGGTGGGCGTAGGCGACCGGGAAGTTGCCCTTACGGTATTCGAGTTCGCCGTTCAGCATCTCGCGGGCGATCGCCAGGATGTCGCGGCAGGTGTTGTTGAAGAGCATGCGCGTATCGGGCACGCGCTCGTAGGCGGCGTTGAAGAGCCTGCGCTGTTCCTCCGCTTCGGCGATGCGGCCGGTTGCGGAGTAGGCGACGCCCTTGGCGTAGTGGATCATCGCGATGGTGACGCAGTAGAGCTTTTCGTCCTCCGGCAGCGGCGTGTCGATAATCTCCTGCCATTTGCCGAAGCGGATGTAGGCGTGCATCTTCATCGACATGAACCCCTCAAGCCAGTCAGCCATCGGCGGCGTTTCGATGGTGAAGAGTTCATTCGGGATGGTCGCGACGAGTTCATCGGCCGCCTCGACCGCGGCTTCATACTGGCCGAGGAACATCGCGCCGTAAAGCTTGAAGTGGTAATTGTGGGCGCGGTAGCCGGTGTAGAAGTTCATCCCGCCTTCGCGTGCCAGGTACTTGCGGTCAGCCACGATCGCCCGCGAGTTCCAGTCGACGACGTTCTGGTAATGGCCGCAGAGCACGTCGATATGGGTCGGCATATGCTCCAGATGACCGCCGTCCGGCACGAGCCCACGCAGCCAGTCGGCCGCGCGCAGGGCAGCTTCGGGTGTCGGCGACATCTCCATCAGGTGGATATACATGTGCAGCACGCCGGGATGGCGACGACTCGACGGATTCTCGAAGGCGCGTTCCAGCACTTCCCGCGCTTCGAGTGTGCTGGCGCCTTCAGCCGGTGTACCCGTCTTGAGATTCCAGAGCTTCCAGGGCGTGCGATTCATGAGCGCCTCGGCGAAGAGCGCCGCGATGTCGAGGTCGTCGCTGAAATCGCGGTAGACGGTGCGCATGGCGGCGGCATAATCCTCGTTCCACACCGCGCAGTCTTCGGCTGGAACCGGTGCGGGGAAGCGTGCCTGCACCGCCGTAATCAGCCCGCGCTCGGCTGCCGTTACGCGATCGAGCAGCGCCAGCGCCGCTTGTGATTCCTCATGCGCCGTCGCGACTGACTGCTTCAGATCGACCTCGTCGAAGGCGTCCCATTCCTTGTTGTAATTCGGCCCGATGGCGTACGCGACGCCCCAGTGCGCCATGGCGCAGTTCGGATCGTGCTCCAGCGCCTTACGGAAGCAGCGAATCGCTTCCTCGTGATTGAAGGCATAGGTCCAGTTAAGACCGCGATCGAACCAGATCTGCGCCTCGTCCGATGTGGTCGAGATCGGCCGGGTGTGGCTGCCGAGGTTGTAGTACTCGGACGTGGATGTGGTGGGAGTAGAGATAGACATCGGTTCACTCCTTGCCTGGGTGGCGATCGGCTGCGGTGCGCGCCAGCGGCGTTGATTGGTCGAAGGAATGATACCGATTAGGGCGGGAAGAGTGGATGGGGTGAGGTGACAGTTGGGTGAGGCCGTCCATCAGCCACCTGCACGTGCCGATGAACCGGGCGGTGGTAGAACGCCGCCCGATCCATTATGAAGTTTGAAGAATGAGCCGAACATTCGGTCGGCGGTTGGCGCTCGACCAGTGCCGCGCGTCGATGGGTTCCTCCGCGCTCAACCACCGCCCGGCCATGAATGGACCGGGCTCAGTCCGACCGCCTCCTGAAGGAGGCTCTGAGACGCGTCATGCCCCTGGCTCACCCCTATTGACCTCGTCAACATCCGGACAAGAACGTATCCTGCGCCCCGTTCACGGGGCAATCGGACTGAGCCCGATCCATTTATGGTCGGGCGGTGGTAGGACGCCGTCTCGCCGAATGGTGGCGCGCACGAACCGAATGTGCAATCATATGGTTGCAACGAGATGTACGTACACAGCGGAGTGTTGTCGGCGTTCGCACTCTCCCCGTATTACGGCGCGTTGTGAATACATTTCGGTTTTGTCTACCGCCGAGATAGTGATGAAACGGCAAGGGGGGATCAATGCGGATCGAAATCACAAGCATCATGGTGGATGATCAAGAAAAGGCGCTCCAGTTCTATACGAAGAAGCTCGGCTTCATCAAGAAGCGCGACGATCCGATGGGCGGAGCGCGCTGGCTGACGGTTGTCTCACCCGATGGGCCGCAAACGACCGAGCTGCTGCTGGAGCCGAATTTCAATCCGATGCTGAACGGTGCGGCGCAGGCCTTTCAGCGGGCGCTGGTTGACGCTCACATCCCATACACGACGTTCGCCGTCGATGACGTTCAGGCCGAATATGAGCGGCTGACGGCGCTCGGTGTCAACTTCACTCTCGGGCCGACCGAGGCGGGGCCGGTTACCATCGCGGTCTTCGATGATACCTGCGGCAATCTGATCCAGATGCATCAGGTCCACGACGACGCGAGCTAAGCACCGACCGAGGCGTCGGGCAGCGGAAGCGACCGTCACGAATCAGTATTTC
>CALAGB010000031.1 GCA_937891245.1 uncultured Thermomicrobiales bacterium
CCGCCACACACGTCGCAGAAACGCGCGCACGCTCACCTCAAGATCTCTCATCTCCCGTTCGCGATGGGAGGTGGTTCTCCCTCCCATGGGGAGGGAGTCAGCGGGCGGCACCAGCTGGAGGTGAGAGCAGATGCCTTACTGAATGCGCTCGGCGATCCGTCGTTCGGCCTGACGCAGGGACCAGACGACGCGGTTCTGGCCGCGGGTCAGGTGTGTGCGCAGGACGTAGTAGCGATCGCTGCCGGCTTCGACACCAGCGAGTTCCGTGGCCGGTGCGATATCGGGCAGGGGCGGGATCGCGCGGGCCGGATCCTGCCGGAAGCGACCATCCTGGCTGTAGTTAACCGAGACGAGCGATCGTGCCAGCAAGCGTTGCGAGGCGTTGATCTGCCGGACGGCCGGATCGTCGACCTGTCGATCCATGAGTGAATCGGCCTCGGTATAGAAGCGATTGAGCGTCGTATTCAGGTCGTCCGCCGCGCGCAGGGCCGGTCCGAAATCGAAGGCGCTTCCGGCCGCATCCTGATACCGCGTGAGATCAGCGGTGATCTGGGCCACCGCCGCGCGGTAGTCGAGCGGGTAGACCGGGGAGTTGAGCGTGCGGACGAGCGCGACGGCATAGACCCTCATGTCGCGCAGGAGGTTGTCGCGATCGGCGATCTCGATCGTGTCGTCTTCGGTATGCCAGGCGATGTTGCCGCCCGCACCACCGACCGCATAGTAGCCCTTTTCCTTAACCAGCTCTTCCGGCATGGTTGAGGAGAGCATGAAGAACGTGCTGATGCCGAGGTTGTTGAATGAGCAGTCGCCCGCACGGAGCGGCCGTCCGCCGGTCGCGTCCTGGCCGGTCACATCCTTTACCGACGCCTTGACGATTCCTTCGGCCTCCGCCATGAAAAAGACGTTGTGGTAGACCGTCGCCCAGCGGCAGCCGGGTGAATCGCAGTTCACGTGCGCCACGCAGTTCGCCGTCAGATCCTGGGCGAACGTGTCGGCATACCAGGTGGAGCCGGCGTAGCGGCCGTGCGAGTGGCCCGACCACCAGGCAACGCGCAACGTGCGCGCCAGCCGGTCGCGATGCTTGTGGAAGACGCGCGTCAGCTCGAGCAGCGTGGCGTCGCCGGTGGCGTTGTCGCCGATCCCCTCGAACCACGAGTCAAGATGACCGTGGAAGAGCACGAACTCATCAGCCGCCTGGTTGCCCGCGATCTCGGCCACGACGACCGGGATCGTCCGCCAGCTGGTATCGACCTTGTTGGAGACCGCGACGGTAACCGGTCCCTCACGCAACGCCGCCTTGAGCGCCTCGCCATCCGGCTTGTTGATGCCGAAGACCGGCACCGGCGGGGTGCGGCCGAGTTGATTGAGATCGGGCGATCCCCAGGAGGTCGTCGTGATTCCCTCGTGAATGCGCTGGCCCGGATTGATGAAGACCGCGCCAACCGCGCCACTCCCCGCCAGGTCGATGCCGCGCGCCGCGATGCCGAGCCCTTCGGTCATGACGATCTTGCCGCGCAGATCTTGAGTCGAGACGGTGCGACCGGCACCGAAGAGATCGTTGATCCCGCTCGCCTGACTCCCCTGGACGTAGACAAGTTCGGCGGTGATCTCCTCACCATCGGTCGAGGGGGAGAACGATGACGTCTTGACGGTGTACGAGCGACCGTTCGGTCCGACTGTGCGCAACGTTGCCGGGCCCGGCAGGCTGATCAGGCAGACCGGCTTGTGCACCTGATAGGGCACGCCCCAGCCGGAGAGCTTCTCGGTGATGTAGCGCACCGCTTCTTGCTCTTCGGGGCTTCCCGAGAGCCGATTGATGTGGCTGAAGCGCTCGACCAGCGCCCACGGTTCGTCGAGCGAAATATCGTCCAGAATAACGTGCTCAGTGTCTTGATCGCGCCAGTTCGTAACCATCTCTCTTCCTTCCCGAGTTCAATTGCGGTTTCCGACCACCATCACACGCCGTCCCGGCACCCCCTACCCAGAACGACTGGTGGGCGTGGATCGGTTCATACCCCATTCAATTCGCATGCAGAACTATAGCGCATCGTCTGAGGATGTCGAGATGCCGCCGCGGGAACGATGATGGTCTGTCGCAGACGGCACGCTCGGGCTGCGTGTGCCCCGAGTTTCGGAAAACCCAGGGCGCCCCGGTGAAGTCCTGTCGGGATTGAGAAGGGCATAAACGCTCGCACCGGACCGGCGGCTAGGCGCCGCGTGAGACGCTGGCACCAGCTGGCTGCCGGCCGATCTTGGGCATCACCTCGCGACTGATGAAATCGAAGAAGCCCTCCTGATCGTGCCCGATCTGATGCAGGAAGAGGTGGTCGAAGCCCGCATCAATGTATTTCTGAATCGACGTGAGATAGGTTTCGGGGTCGGGGCCGAGCGGGATCTTTTTCGCCACGTCGTCTTCGCTCCCGAGTTGGCTGATCTGGTCGAAATCGTCCGGCAGGGGCAGGTTCGCATGCAGCGGTCCAGGCACAATCTCGGTTCGCCAGGAGGCGTAGGCGTTCTTGCGCGCCGTCGCCATATCCTTCGCCCAGCAGGCCGACATCTGCCCGTAGCGCGGCTTCCCCTGTCCACCGGCCCGGTCGAACGCCTGCACCAACTCCGCCTTCGGCGAGGTGCTGATGAATCCGTCCGCAATCCGGCCGGCGATCTCGGCCGATTGCGGCCCGACCGCCGCCATATAGATCGGCGGCGGTGCATCCGGCATCGTATAGACGCGCGCATCCTCGACGGTGAAATACTCACCGTGATGGCTCGTCCACTCACCGCGCCAGAGCGCCCGGATGATATCGACCGCCTCCACCAGCATCTCCTGCCGTGTCGCGATCGGCGGCCAATGCCGACCGAGAATATGCTCGTTCAGATTCTCGCCGGTGCCGACCCCGAGAAAGAAGCGCCCCGGTGCCAGCGAGGCGACGGTCGCCGCCGCCTGCCCGATGATCTCGGGCCGGTAGCGCATGATTGGTGCGGTGACCGCCGTGCCGAATTGCACCCTGTTGGTCGCCTGTGCCACCGCGCCAAGCATGCTCCAGGCGAAGGGACTCTGCCCCTGGTCATCGAGCCAGGGGTGAAAATGATCGGACATCGTCACGAAATCGAACCCGGCATCCTCTGCCATTCGCGCATAGCGCACCAGATCCACCGGCGCATGCTCCTCCGTCGAAAGGTGATAGCCCAACGTAATTGCTGCCAACATGACCTCCCTGTGTCTAGAACGATTCGCTTGCGCTGGATAGCGAAGAAGCAGTGATCGTGCCAGGAAGGGTTGTGGGAGCGCGTGGAAGAGAGAGGACTCATACGTGGATGGCGATCATCGAACGTCGATAGGCCCGTTTAACATGGATCTACACGTTGGCCTCGACTGCCACCCGCAGGAAGAGAGCGGCGCCCGAAACAGCGATGTCACATCCAAACGATCGCTCAGCGACCGATGGCCTCCGAACAGCAGACGATGTCGCGCTCGGCCCTCGCCCTGGGATACATCCGCAGGGCTCCGCAGACGAAGTCCATTGAAGAGACTGAGTTGACGTGAGACCCGCGTGTCAACGTTTCAGTCGTCGTCGGCGGTTTCGAGCGCCAGGATTTCGCGTTCGATGTAGCGCTTGAACGATTGCACATCGGTGAAATAAAGGAATCCGGCGCTATTTGCTGCCCGAAGGGTTGAGTATGGTTCATCAAGCAACAGCGCGACGGGTTGGCTCAAACCCTCCTGCAGACCTTCGGGCCAGGCGATATCAAAGTGCGCGATGGCTTCACGTGTTTCGTCATTTACCAGTTCATAGGGGGATTCGCCAGCCGGCAAGCCCTGTGCAACGACCCATTCGCCAAACTCCCGAATGAGTTGCTCTTCGTCGCCATCAGAAAAGCTGCTCGCTCGCTCAACCCTTGGCAGCTCCATGATCGGCTCACCAACGGATTGCTCCGGGACGGCACCCATGACGAGACTATCAAGGAATTCATTCGCGGCCTTGGCCAGCAGTTCGCGGCGTGCCTCAAGAAAATCGAGGTAGCGGTCGAGTCGCCAGAGATCGGGATCCATCGGAATCCAGCTCGATTCGAGGGCGCCCGGATGCCTGGTGGCGTACTCAGGTAGATAGTCCAGCGGAGCACGGTCTGAGATTCCCAGATTCGTGTCCTGCGTGAGAAAGGCGAAATTAGCGAGCGCATTCACCTCGGAGCGGGCGTATTCATAACGGTAGAGGAGGGCTTTCGGAAAGATGTGATGCAACTGCAAACCATTCAGGTTTCCCAACAGCATCGCGGAGAGTTCAAGCCCGGAGCCCCAATCTCTTGCGTGGTGTACTCGCGTGAGCATATAGAGCAGTGGATAGAAACGCGCGCTCACGCTCCAGCTATGAAAGTCGTTCGGGTGAATGCGGAGATCGCCGCGATTCTGCCGAAGTTGAGCGATAAGGCGGTCAAGCGCACTATCGAGATCTTCGATCAGGCGAAGATCCTGATTCAAGACTGACTCCGTCGACGCGGAATAGCGA
>CALAGB010000032.1 GCA_937891245.1 uncultured Thermomicrobiales bacterium
AACGCGGAGCGGGGCGATGGAAAGCGGGTCATCGTCCTGGACTCTGATATAGCTCCGCTTGTTCGTAAGACCTTTGAGTGGTATGGCACGGGGAGATACTCTCTGACCGACCTCACTAAGTTAGTATCTGAAGCGGGGCTTCGTTTTCGTACGGGCGCGGCAATACCTAAGTCGACAGTCCACACAATGCTGCGCAATCCGATCTACCAGGGTGACGTTGTTTGGAGCGGCCGAACTTATCCAGGAATCCACGAGCCGATCGTGACAAGAGACTTGTGGGCAATAGTTCAGAATATTCTTGGTGGACGAGGTGGCACCCAATCCCGATCTCGCCATGAGTTCGCGTTTGCCGGTCTCTTGACGTGTGGTCATTGTGGCTGTGCATTGACGGCGGAGATCAAAAAGGGCCGTTACGTTTATTATCGGTGTACCGGTTATCGCGGAAAGTGCGGTGAGCCGTACGTTCGTGAGGAAGCGCTTGAGGAGCAGTTCAACGAGGTTTTGGGCAAGTTACGACTTGATACCGATTTGCTTGAATGGTTGACGGTAGCGCTCAGAGATAGCTTCGGAGATAAGCGGCGCTTTCACGCTGATTCGATTTCTCGGCTTAGTGAGGAACACGATCGGTTGCAGCGGCGATTGGATGCCATGTATGTGGATAAACTCGACCGTCGCGTTGACGAAGGGACCTATGAGCGGCTTTCTCAGGACTGGCACGCGGAGCAATCCAGGTTGCAGCAATCAATATCACAGCACCGGGAATCGAACCAGACGTTTCTCGATGACGGTGTACAACTACTTGGGCTCGCTAGTCGCTGCCAAGAATTGTTTTCCCATCAACCCGCGTCAGAGAAACGAAAGCTGCTCAATTTCGTACTTTCGAACTCCTCTTGGATGCACGGAGAAATTACACCGACCTTTCGAAAGCCCTTCGATTTGCTTGTCCAGACAAACAATTTGGCGAAATCCCTAGCGCAACAAAAAACCATCGAAGTCAACTCCGGCGGCAATCTTGATATTTGGCTCCCCGAGTAGGACTCGAACCTACAACCTAGCGGTTAACAGCCGCTTGCTCTACCATTGAGCTATCGGGGAATACACCCGAATGAGCCAGCGAGAGTCTACCATCCGAATCGCGAGGCGGGCAAGCGTTTTTCGTATTTGCGCCCCGAATTCGGTGCGGCGGTAGGTTCGTGCATTTCTGCACATACTTTGATCGCCATGCTAGAATGGATCCTCTTCCGGCGAGCGACACTCTTGGTAGTAGGCGGAGGTGCTCGTCGTTGAAAACGTGGGGGAAAACCGTGGAACAAGCCCGCTTGCCCGGTGGCTGGAGCACGCTGCTCGCGGCCAATGACTTCGTGTGCGGCATCGAAATCGGTGGGCGGGGACAACGCGTGGTCGTCGCCGACGGAGCGGGTCGCATCGTCGGGCAGGCGCGCTCGATCGATAGCATGGCGCCCGCACCCGGCGTCCTCGAAACGGTCAAGGACCTGATTGACCAGGCGTGCGGTTCCGCTGGGGTCGATCTCGAGCACGTCGTGCGGGCGGGCATCGCGTTCGGCGGGCCGGTCGACGTCGAACGCGGTCTGACGCTTTTGTCTCATCGCGCGCCAGGCTTTGAAAACTTCCCGCTCGTCAACCTGATCGAGGAACATCTCAGCGTTGCGACAGTGATGGATAACAGCGCACGTGCCGCGGCACTTGGCGAAAGTGTCTACGGCGCGGCACGCGGTGCGACCGATGTCGTCTATGTTCATCTCGGGACCGGTGTCGGCGGCGGGATTATCGTCGACGGACGGCTCTTGCATGGCGCGAGCAGCACCGCCGGAGAATTCGGCCACATGGTGGTCTCGACCGGTGGACCGATCTGTTCTTGCGGAAAACCGGGGCATTTGGAGGCCTACGCAGCCGCTCCGGCCATCGTCGCGCGCTTCCGCCAACGACTTGAGATAGAAGCATCGATCGACCTCGACCGTTGGTCGAACCCGAAGTCGATCACCGTCCGCTCGATCTTTGACGCAGCGCGACAAGGCGATCCCGCCGCTGCCGATGTCGTGTCCGAAACGGTTCAGGTTCTCGGCCTGGCGATTGCGAACCTGATCACGACGCTCAATCCGGCGGCAGTGATTGTCGGTGGGCTCGTATCAGACGTCGGATCGCTGTTGATGGATCCGTTGAGCGCACGCGTACGTCAGTATTCTTTTCCCTCGGCGGCGAGGCGCGTCAGGCTAACGATCAGCCAGCTCGGGCCCGACGCGACGGTCCTCGGCGCTGTCGCACTGGCACTGCAAAGCTTACGGTCTTGAGCATACGCAATGTTGCCAGTCGAGAAGATTGCCGTCGGACGGCGCACCCGTGTAGACTTCATCGGTGATTAAGTAGAGGGGCGTCGATGACTAACCTGCACCTCAGCAGCGAAAACATGACCTACTTGTTGACGGTTCTGCGCAATTCTAATCATCCGGTCACAACTCAGGAACTCGTGGCGGCGCTGCGGGAACGGGCGCAAGCATCCCGCTAAGCGATGACGCCCGGCAGGCAAGAGGAGAGTGCGAAGGGTATGCAGACGGCAGAAGCCAGCTCTGAACCGAAGTTTGCTGGAACAAAAAAGGATCAGGCAGTCGCGAGCGATGCGTTGAACGTCATGCGTGCCATGGGCCGCTTCTTTCCGAAGTCGGCACCACTGCGGGCATCCGTTCCATCACTCGCACAGTACTTTGCCGCGACGCACACCGAACGCGATGAAGCGGACTGGGCCGCATATCTCCTGAAGGTCGCCAAGGCGAATACCGATGTCTTCCAGATTGAAGAGATTGATGACGTTGCGCATCTGGTGACCACGTCGGCTGGTGTCGCGCCGACCCCGGCGGTCGTTGACCATACACACGTTCTGGCCGAGCGATTCACCGAGCCCGTTCCGTTCCCGGCTGAAGCGCCGGAACCGCGCAAACGTGCCAAGACCGCTCAGATCGTTGAGCCGTCCGCGGAAGAACTCATCGGCGGGCCAGTTCCGGCTGACGAGATTGAAGAGGAGATCGAAACCGGCCTCGAAGCGTCCGACGTCGAGGCCGAGACTCCGGCAGCAGTTGCAAGTTCGAGCACCGAGATGGAGATCGTCGGTGATGTTTCCGATCTGAGTGACGATGTTCTCGCGGAGTTGATCGCGAACCAATTGCGTGATGACGTGTCGGTCGCGAATTTTGGTAACGAGTGGATGTTGGAAGAAAACGTCTCTCGTCTGAGCCGTGGCGATCTGCGACGCACGCGCGAGTACCTGGTCGAGCGCAACGAGCCCTTGACCGACGAGGTACTCCTGCAGGATGTGCTCGGATTGCGCCCAAACGCCGAGAACTACGTCGCGATGAAATTCGCGCTGAACTACCGGCTGTCACGGGAACAACGCGAGTTCGAATACGTCGGTACGGCAACACAGCGTTTTTGGACAACCGGCGGTTTGCCGGTCATTGGAACGACCAAGCGCAAGGCCAGTGAGATCGGACAGGACTATCGTTTCTTGCTCAACGAGGAACGTGTTGAATTGCCGGCCGGTGAAGCAGTTGTTGAGCACGTGCTCAGCTTCTACGAATACCAATATGGGGTTCTGCCGCTCGACGGACTGTTGGCGGCACTCATGCCTGCGGCCGAGATTCCTGACCAGCGGGCCGCCGTCCTCGTTTTTGAGTCGCCGCAGACGTACGAGACGTTTCAAATCGAGCTGCGCTTTCCGACCGGCAATCGAGGCGGCTATCTCGCCGGATTCGACCGTTTCTTCCTTGAGAACCTCGTGCCGGGAGCGCTCTTCACGATCGAATTGAACGACGCCGGTCATTACCTGATCGAGTATCTGCCGGTGTCCGGCGAAGATCGCAAGCTGCTTCAGATCGACGAGAAGCGCGGTCGCTACGTCTTCCGCCCGATGACCTTCTACTGTGCGACGCAGGAAGACATGGTTCTGTCCGAAAATCGCTTCCCGCAACTGGCGAATGTTCCGCTTTTGGAAGAGCGCGCGCGCCGGCGTCCAGAGTTGGCGCTTGCCGCAACATTCGAACGGATCGGTGAACAGATGGGTACCAGCGATGCGCCCAAGTACATGGCGATCATGGACGACCTGTTGCCGGCCAGCAATGTCGAGCGACCGATGAGTGCGGACTTGATCCGTTCGATCATCCGGTCGACTGAAAATCCGAACTTTAGCGCCGATCCTGACATGGAAGATGTTTTTTACTACGAACCCACCCAATCCTGAATCCGTCAATCAAGACGCGATTGAGGCGCTGAACCAGTTCATTGCCGGCGATCAGAATGCGGTTGCCGTGGTTACGTTGTCGGATCTCGACCGTGCCACGGCACAGGCTGCCGGCTCCCTCTGGTCGCGGATCCCGGTGGATACGCGGCGCTTTGTCGTACACAACATGCTGGAGCAGGCCGAAGCGAACATCGAGTTCAATTTCTCGCGGCTCTTGACGATCGCACTGAACGATCCCGATAGCGAGGTTCGCGCAGTCGCGATCCAGGGGCTCTGGGAAGATGAGAGCACGACGTTTCTGGAACGGCTACTCGGTCTGCTCCAACGGGAACCCGAGCAGTTGGTGCGCGAAGCGATCGCCGAGGCGCTCGGAGCGTTTAGTCTGCGCGCGGCCGAAGAGAGGCTTGATCAACACTGGGGTGATGAGATTCGATCTGCGTTGCTGGATCTCTATCGTTCACGTGAATCGATCGGGGTGCGCAGGAAGGCGCTGATGTCGCTGGCATATTTTTGCGACGATGCCGAGGTTGAAGCGGTGATTCGCGACGCCTTCGATTCGCCCTATCACGATCTGCAAACGTCTGCCGTCTTTGCCATGGGGCTTAACCTGGATGAGCAATGGTTTGACGTCGTGCTCCGGTCGATGGCCGACGAGGATCCCGAAATGCGCTTCGAAGCAGTACGTGCCGTCGGGCGATTCGGAGATGAACGTGCCATCTCGTCGGTGCTGGACCTGCTGGATGATGAAGATCGTGAAGTGCAAGTGGCGGCGATCGAAGCCCTTGGTGAGATCGGTGGAAAGACCGCGATGTCGACCCTGAGGCGGTTAGTCAAGTCCGATGATATCGTGCTGAGTGAAGCCGCGGACGAAGCGTTGCATGAAGCGACGATGGTCAGTGGCTCAGTTCGTCTTGATTCATGATGACCCGACAAGCAGCCGGTACCCTTCCACAGTCGAGCGACGTTAAACGGATAGGAGATCCATTAGGTTGGGACCGGGCGGTCTCGAACCTGGGTGGTCACCTGTTACAGACGTGGCTATGGGGCGAGTTCAAGGCACGACACGGCTGGTCGCCGATTCGATTACTTCTGTCGGTGAATGGCCGTCCGAAGATCGGAGCACAGATCCTTTTCCGTCGGATTGGGATGATGACGGTCGCGTACGTGCCTCGTGGTCCGCTGGCGGAGGAGATCTCGGCGGCGGAGCTCGCGGCGTTTACCCGAGCAATCGATGAAGAATGTCATCGACGTCGAGCGATTGCCGTTCTGATCGAACCGGAGACACACGAACTGCCGCTCAGCCTTGGTCGTTCACAGTTGTGGAAGTCGAATCGCGTGCTTGTGCAGCCTCGCCGGACAATCAAGCTTTTCATCGGGCAGTCCGATGACGCCTTGTTGGCGCAGATGAAGCCAAAGACGCGTTACAACGTTCGTTTGGCTCAGCGGCGCGGCGTGACGATTCGTCACGGATCCATGAGCGACGTGCCGCTCTTTTATTCGCTCTTGCAAGAAACCGCGGGACGCGATGGCTTCGGCATCCATGACATCGCGTATTTCGAGGATACGTTGCGGATGTTTGGAGACGATGCCGCGTTGCTGTTGGCCGATATCGGCGGTGAACCGGCCGCCGGACTCCTGGCGATTCGCGCGGCCGGCGAGGCGATCTATATGTACGGCGCGACGCGAACCCAGCACCAGCGGCATATGCCGGCCTATCTGATCCAATTCGCGGCGATGCAGTGGGCTCGCGACATCGGCTGCAGTTCCTACGACCTCTGGGGTATCCCGCCGACTGACGAGCCTGTCGCGGCGGTGACCGAGGCCGGTGAAAGCGGCACGATCAACGTTCGTGATGGCATGTGGGGTGTCTATCGCTTCAAGCAGGGGTTCGGCGGAGAGATCGTCACATACCCCGGCATGTATGAACGCGTTTACGTCCCGCCCTTGATGAAGGTCTGGCGTATGCTTCGGCCGAACTTGCTATGACGACAGATCCCTGCCCGCTCGATGAATTGCTCGTCGATCTTGCCCTCGGGCGGCGTACCGGTGCGCGCGAACTGCCGATTACCTCTGTGTGCTACGACTCGCGGCATGCACTCCCGGGCAGCTTATTCGTTGCGTTACGGGGCGGTTACACCGACGGCCACGCTCATCTGAGCGATGCGCGCGCACGTGGGGCGATCGCCGCACTTGTCGAGCGTTGGGGTTCGGACGTCGACCAATTCGAAGCGGCGGCCCAAGTCGAAGATACACGGGCAGCGCTCGCCCAGGTTTCGGCTCGCTTCTATCGGAATCCAGGAAACGCTCTTGGCATCGTCGGCGTGACCGGCACTGACGGTAAGACGACGACCACGTTCATGCTCGATGCGATTTTGCGCCAGGCGGGTCTGCGCACCGGCATGATTGGCACGGTTTCGGTTCGCATCGGCGATGAGATCACCGAGCACGATACGCGCCAGACGACACCGGAGTCCCTCGAAATACAGCACCTGCTCGCGGAAATGCGTCAGGCTTCGGTCGATTGGGCGATTCTCGAAGCAACCTCTCATGGCCTCGCGCTGCATCGCCTCGATACCTGTCCCTTCGACGTCGGCGTCGTTACCAACATCACGCACGAACATCTCGACTTTCATGGCTCGCTCGATGCTTACCGCCGTGCGAAGGCGCGCTTGCTTGAGGCAGTCGACGCAGGCGCTGGGCGTCGTTATCCGCGAGGCGTCGTTTTGAATGGCGATGATGCCGGTGCGATGGCGATCGAGCGGTATGCCGGAACGCAGCGAGTCCTCCATTTCAGCCTGAAGGACGCCGGTGCGGACATTGCCGGCCACGATACCGTCGTGCAACGCTCCGGCACACACTTCAAGTTGCGGCTCGACGGGCGCGAGATGGCGGTTCGACTGACGCTGATTGGCGAATACAACGTCGCGAATGCATTGGCCGCGGCGGGCGCGGCACATATCCTCGGCATAGACACCCCAACGATCGTCGCCGGCTTAGAAGCGCTGGAATCGGTGCCAGGCCGGCTGGCTCGGATCGACGCAGGGCAGCACTTCAGCGTCTTTGTCGACTATGCGCACACGCCGGACTCTCTCGATAAGACGATGACGCTCCTTCGCTCGCTGAGTGATGGACGGCTGATCGTCGTCTTCGGCAGCGCCGGTGAACGCGATCGTGAGAAGCGGCCGGTTCAAGGGGCGGTGGCCGCCCGGCTGGCCGACCTCAGCGTTTTCACATCGGAGGATCCCCGTTTCGAAGATCCGGACGCGATCATTGATGAGATCGCACGTGGCGCGCTTGACGCCGGAGCTCGCGAAGGCGTTGACTTTGTTCGCTGCGAGAATCGTCGAGATGCGGTTCAGATCGCGATTCAAGCGGCACGTCCCGGCGACGTCGTGCTTCTGGCCGGCAAGGGCCACGAACAGTGCATCATCTACGGTGCGGAGCGACATCCTTGGGATGAGGCCCGGGTCGCACGCGAACTGCTCGAATCCCTGGATACCGCCCGCGCCAACGGAATGAGAGCCGAATGAACGCGAGGATTTCCGCTGCAAAACGCGTTGTCTATGGTGCGTTGGCTGTCGCCTTGCTCGTGGTGCTCGTCGCAGGCTGTGGAACCCCTGATCCGGCGCTTTCGCGGGAGGCCTCGGCGGGCGCAAAACCGAGCGGACGGATTTTGTTCGCGGCCAAAGGCGATATCCAGATGTGGGATGGCAGCGTCCACCAGATCACCAAGTTCGGCGATGCATCATCGCCAACCTGGTCGCACGATGGGAATCGATTCGTCTTCGTCCGCACGGGCGATGCGTTTTCCGATCTCTATTCCGACACAGTCGATGGGAGCCATCTCGCCCAGCTGACCCGTAACCAGCCGAACAACCAAGAGGGGACGCAAGCGTACGTCAATAATTCCGTCTGGGCGCTCGATCCAACGTGGTCTCCGGTGGCGGATACGATCGCCTATGTCAGCGATCTTCAAACGTCTCAAAACTATCTCTGGCTGATGGAGGGATTGGGGAATCCGCCTCGGCAGATTCCGGCATCGACAGTTAACGGCGACAACGTCGAGAACCCAAGTTTCTCACCGGATGGGACCAAGATCGTCTTCACCCAGCGCACGACCGTGGATAACGATACCCAGCGCTCGACCGGCCTCTGGGTGGTTGACCTTCACACTGGTCAGCTCACATCGCTCGTGACGGCAGAATCCGGTGCCTACGATGGCGCATGGTCGCCGGATGGCAACTGGATCGCGTTCATTCAGCGTGACGGTACGAATAACGACTTATGGGTTGTCCCTGCGACTGGGGGCCAGCCGACCAAACTCACCGATGGGAAGCAACTTGCGTCGCCGGTCTGGTCACCTGACGGAAACCAAATCGCCTTCTTCGAGATTGACGGCGATGGCTTCAAGGTGTCGTACGTCAATTTCTCGGTGGGTCAGGATGGACAACCAACGGCGTCGGACTCTGCGAAACTCTTCTCGGCCGATGGGATCGACGCGACATCCGCGATGTCCTGGGCCAACTAAGTCCACTACCTGCAACAGTAAAGCGGGCGGCCGAGGCCACCCGCTTTGTATTTCTCAGTCGCGCTTCGGCTCGACGACTCTGATATGCAGATCGTTCAGTTGATGTGGATCAACCGGTGACGGGGCACCCATCATCAGATCCTGCGAACCCTGATTCTTGGGGAACGCGATGACCTCACGGATTGTCTCTTCACCGGCGAGAATCATGACCGTGCGATCGATACCCGGAGCCATGCCGCCATGCGGCGGTGCACCATACTCGAAGGCGCGGAGCATGTGTCCGAAGCGGCGATCGATCTCAGGAGCGTCATATCCCATGATCTCAAAGATCTTGTTCTGCACATCACGCTGATGAATACGGATGCTTCCGCTTCCCAGCTCGATGCCATCGAGCACGACATCGTACGACTTGGCGCGCACTTCTCCGGGGTTGGTGAAAAGAAGCGGCACGTCCTCATCCATCGGCGAGGTGAAGGGATGGTGCATCGCTTCCCATCGGTTGTTCTCTTCATCCCATTCGTACATCGGGAACTCGACGATCCAGCAGAATGCCCAGGCCGAGTCGTCGATGAGCCCGAGTTCCCGTCCGAGATGGCTTCGCAAGCGGCCGAGGACGTTCGCCGCGACACTCTCTTGATCGGCGATGAGGAGCAGAAGGTCACCAGGGCGGGCGTCAAATCGCTCGACCAGGCGATCGATTTCGAGTGGGCTGAGGAATTTGGCGATCGGCGATCGCAGTGAAATTCCTTGTTCATCGCCTGGTTGCAGGCCGATCCACACCAGGCCCTTGGCGCCGAAGGTACGGCAAAATTCGGTCAACTGATCGATCTGGCTGCGCGTCATGTCTGCCTGCCCCGGTGCGACGATTCCACGCACGACGCCGCCCGATTCGGCGGCTTTGGCGAAGACGCCAAATTCACTCGCGGCGACGATGTCGGTGACATCGCGAATCTCCATGCCGAAGCGGAGATCAGGCTTGTCATTGCCGTAGCGCAGCATC
>CALAGB010000033.1 GCA_937891245.1 uncultured Thermomicrobiales bacterium
GTGGAGAAAGCGCTCGCCGGGCGCGGGTAACTCACCTTCCCTGGCCGACATCCAGGCTATGAACCGACGCCGATCAGGCCGAGCACCAGGACGAGAAAAACGACCGAGGTGATGGCGACAAAGATTCGGTCGCGCTGCGCGACGAAGAGCGCGGCGGTCATGGCGACGCGCGTCATCGGTGTCAGGATGAGCGCCAGCACTCCGAGCTGGATGATGGCGATCGCGTTGCCCGCAGCAACACCGTGCAGAATACCGGACGGACTGATTGGAATTGAATGGCCGCCGTTGCCGATCACGTCATCCAGCTGTTTGGGGTTGCCGGCGGTCGGTCCGATGCCGGCCAGATAGAAGATCATGCCGATCAGAATAATTGTCGCCGCAATCGTGACGCCGATGCGGAGCACGTAGCTGATGTAGATCTCCATTGGGTGCCCGCCTGGTTTCACGGTGTCGCTCGTGCCGTCGCCGGGTCTTGACGCCTCGATAATTGTTTGCTCGCGCATTTAAAGCACCCCTGCGCCGCGCAACAGCATCTCCAACGCGACCACCGCCAGGATCGGCAGGAAGAGTTTGCGCACGGTCTGATTCTGAAAACGGACAAGCAGCTTCGCTCCGACGGTCGCGCCGACCAGGATACCGAGCGCCACCGGCGCCGCGATGATCGGAATGACATCGCCGCGCCAGAAGTAGATACCGGCGCTGGCGGCGGCGGTGACGCCGATCATGAAGTTGCTGGTTGCCGATGAGACCTTCATCGGCAAGCGCATGGCGGTGTCCATCGCCAGCACTTTCAGCGCCCCCGAGCCGATGCCGAGCAGCCCGGAGACGATCCCGGCGACGTACATCATGCCGAAGCCGAGTGGCACATTGGTCACGTTGTAGGCGACCGCCCCGCCCGACACGCGGTCCGGATAGCTACTTGCCAGCTTCATGCGGATCGCGAGCCGGTCGCTGATGACTTCGCCTGGCAGGTTTTCACCGAGCTTCTTGATCATCGGCACGATCGATACGAGCAGGATGATGCCGAAGAGGAAAAAGAGCACCTGCGCATTGAGATAGATGGCCACGAAGGCACCGGTTATCGCGCCGATCGACGTCGCTAGCTCGAGCAGCATGCCGACACGCACGTTGGTCAGATGATCGCGCACATAGGCGGCCGCGGCGCCGCTGGAGGTCGCGATCACTGAGACGATGCTGGCGCCAATGGCGAGTCGGATATCGAGTCCGAAGCCGATCGTCAGAAGCGGCACGATCAACACGCCGCCACCCAACCCAACGAGCGAACCGATCAGTCCGGCCGCGATCGCCGCCAGAAAGATTTCGAAAATAAAGAGATCGATACCGCCCAAGATCCCCACCGTTCGATCGCTCTGGCAGAACCAACCGGCGCTGCCTCCCGTGCCTCGTAAGTCTTATTCTACACCATTATTACAGACATAGAACAGACATGAGTTACGGCGCGACGGCCAAGAAGCGACACAAGGTCACCAACGAGGCGCGATTGCCTGCGTGTGATGAACCTGCGTGACCGGACCGTTGTTGACAAACGTCGCGAAAATTAGGCGAGGCTGGCGCCGGAAAGACGGACCCGGAAGCGGTAGCGGTCGCCACGAATCAGGCTACGGCGGAGTTCGACCGGCCGATCGCCGCTGAATCCGGTGCGTTCGACCAGGAAGGCAGCTTCGCCGGGTGCAACGCCGAGCAGCGCGGCATCGACTGATTCTAGCTTGACCGGGCGGAGCGTTTCGTCCGCGTGGGAAATGTCAATGCCACAGATCTCTCGTAGTAGCTCGTGAAGCGCCTCATTTTGCAAGCGGTCGAGCGGCAGCTGCTCGCCATATTCGACCGGCAGGTAGATCGTCTCGAGCACGAACGGTTCTCCGTCAACCAACCGAAGGCGGCTGATCTCGAAGACTAACCCGTCATGCGAACCGGTCACGATCGACGATGCCTGCTCGTCGATCGTCTGGCGATAGCCGAGGATCTTGGTGCTCGGCAAGCGACCCTGCGCCGTTAGCGTTCGAATGAAGCTGTAAAGCCCATCGAGCGGCTGTTCGACGTACGGCTCGGCGATGAAAGTGCCGACGCCGCGGCGCCGGTTGAGCAGGCCGCGCCGCGCCAGCGAGGTGAGCGCCTGGTTGACCGTTTGGCGGCTCACGCCAAGCTGTTCCGCCAGCTCCGGCTCGGGCGGCAGCACGGTTCCCGGTTCCAACTCACCCTGCTGAATCGCCGCCAGCATCTGCTGGGCGATCTGCTCATAAAGCGGCACCCGGCTGGCTGAATCGAGCCGCTGGATTACCCCGGCAACAAAATCATCGATCGTCATATCGTTGGTATATCCTAACGACGTCGTTCCCTGCCAGATTCGACCTCACTGGTCTCCGACGCGACGCTGCCAGCCTTCGGCAAAGAGCGGCAGGAAGTTGTGAGGCTCATACGGATGTTGCCCGATCTCGTCCAGATTGAGTTCGATGCCGAGCCCCGGGCGTTCGGGGACGGTAATGTAGCCGTCGATCACCTCGACCGGATGGTTAACGATCTTGCGCTCCCAATCGACGTTGAACTCGTCAAAGACTTCCTGCACGTAGAAATTGGGGCAGGCGGCGCCGAGCTGGATGCAAGCGGCCGTTGCCACCGGTCCCTGTGCATTATGCGGCGCGACGATGCCGTAGAAGGCGTCGGCCATGCCGATCACCTTGCGTGCGTTCCAGAGTCCGCCGAGGTTGAGCGGTTCCGGCTGCAAGATGTGAACGGCGTTGCGCGCCAGCAGCTCAGCGAATTGATGGACAGATGAGAAACTCTCGCCGGTGGCGACTGGGATGTTCAGGTGGCGAGCCACTTCAACCACGGCGTCGATATTCTGATGCGGCGTCGGCTCTTCGAACCAGGCGGGCGCGAACGGCTCCAGTCGTTCTCCGATGCGCACGGCGCTTGCCACGCTGAAACGGCAATGCCCTTCGATCATCAAATCGATCTCCGGCCCAACCGTCTCGCGCACTGCTTCGACAATCGCGATCGACAGGTCTTCGTCGCGCCGGTCCGTCACCCGGTAGGCAACGCCGAACGGATCGAACTTGAGCGCGGTGTAGCCGCGCCGCACGACCTCACGCGCGCCTTCGGCGAACGCGTCGGGCGTCCGCTCTCCGCGGTACCAACCGTTGGCATACGCGCGCAGTTTTTCGTGATAGCGCCCGCCGAGCAGGTTGTGTACCGGTTGCCCCGTCGCCTTGCCGATAATGTCCCAGCAGGCCATCTCGACGGCTGCCACGGCGCAGCCGTGAACCTGTCCGCCCTCTGAGTAGACGTCGCGCGTCATGCGCTGGGTCAACGTTTCGATCTGAAACGGATCGAGCCCGATGAAGCGCGGCTCCAATTCATGGATCGCCGTTTCCACCGTCCGGCCGAGAGCGTTCAACGTCCCTTCCCCGACGCCGCTGATTCCCTCGTCGGTTTCCAGCACGACAAAGAGCCAGTTCTTCCATGGATTGCCGCAGAGGTAGGTCGTGACGCCGGTGATCTTCATCGTTTACCGTTCCTATTCGCCTCAATCGTCCGCCGCTTGGGGCACGACGGCGTGGTCCGGCGCGACGAGACCGGAGCGGACGTCGTCCTCTAACCGTTGCGGGTCGCGGCGCTCGGGCGGGCCGAAGCCGCCGCCGCCGGGTATGTGCAATTCGAGACGATCATCCGGCGATTCCAGGATGACCTGTCCCGAGCCAAGCTCTTCAATGGAGAGGAGATGGCCGTTGACGATGATCTCGGTGCAGGGGCCGTCCTCGCCGCCATCCATGCCGGCCGCCGGGAAGCGGAGTCGATCGGGATTGAGGAAGAACGAGAGCGGCCGGTCGTAGCCGGGCAGCGCGCTGAAGACGATCCGGTGCCCGAAGGCGCCGCGCCACTGACCGGCACCGGCCGAGTCCGTCCGCAGCGAACGCTGCTGGATCAGGACCGGCGTGCGCAGCTCGAAGACCTCGCACGGCACATTGCGCGCGCTGCTCGGGAAGCAGTTACGGCCGATGCCGTCGCGACCCTGGCTGGCACCGCGTCCGCCGGCCGTGAAGAAGTGTGCGTTGTAGAAGCTGCCGTTGCGCTCCTGGCCATAGACGTGAATCGAGCTCATCAGGCCGTTACCCGCCTGGACGCGATCGGGCATCACCGTCTCCAGTGCGCCGAAGAGGAGCGCATGCAAATGCCAGCCGGTACGCACGCGAGAACCGACCGAGGCAGGCACATCGCAGTTCAGAATCGAGCCGCTCGGCGCGGTGATCGTGAACGGCCGGAAGGTGCCCTCGTTGGCCGGAACCTCCGGCGAGAGGAGACACTTGAGCGGATAGACGGTGTGCGCTTGCGAATAGATCAGCGTGCAGTTGAGTCCACCACGCGTCCGCTGCGGATCGGACCCGGCGTAGTCGATGTCGATCGAATCATCGTGTACCGTGACGCGGCAGTGGAGATGCGCCGGATCGTCGAGCCCATCGGCCCAGACATCGTTCTCGTAGACACCGTTCGGCAGCGCACGGATCGCCTCGCGCATCGCGTGCTCGGAGTGTGACTGAATCTCGTGTACCACCGTTTCGAGATTGTCGAGCCGGTACTCGTCGAGGAAGGCACTGATGCGGCGCACACCAAGATCATTGGCGGTCAGCGTCGCCTCGATATCGGTCAGTACCATCTCCGGTGTTCGCACGTTTTCGCGAATGAAGGCCCAGGCCGTTTGGTTCAACTCCCCGGCGTCGTAGAGCTTGAGGACCGGGATGCGCAGCCCCTCCTCGTAGATGTCGCGAACCGTGCGGTTCGATAAGGAGCCGCCAATGCTCGTGGTATGCGCAATCGTTACGGCGAAAGCGACGACCTGTCCCCTGCGAAAAACGGGCGTGATGGTGGCGATGTCATCCAGGTGCCCGGCACAGAGCCACGGGTCATTGGTGATATAGACGTCGCCGGGCTGCATCGTCTCGAGCGGATGGCGTTCGATGACGGCGCGCGTCACGGTCGGCATGACGAGATTGAAGACCGGCATGCTCCGGTTGGAGTGGGCGATCGAACTGCCGGTGGCATCGAGGATCTCGCAACCGAAATCCTGTGCCGCCCCGATGATCGTCGAGACAGCCGTACGCAGCACCGTCGTCCACATGTCGTCGGCGATGCCGATCAAGCGCTTCCACATGATTTCGAGGCTGATCGGGTCGAATGTTGCTGGGCTGCTCATGCTGACTGCTCCCTCCCGTTCAGCGAGATCACGACATTGCGGTAGCCGTCGATCGTCACGGCGCAGCCGGGCGGCACCACGATGGTTGCCTCCTGCTCCTCGATAATGGCCGGTCCGTTGAAGGCGGCGCCCGGATCGAGCCGGTAGCGGTCGTAGACCGGCGTCGGCTGATAACCACGCTCCGGTTCGACGAAATAGACCGGCCGCTCGCCTTTCAGCGCCTGTCGGTGATCGCCCTCGTGCTGCTCGGCTTCGGCCAGGCGGAAGGCGGCACGCGGCAGTTCGGCGGTCAGATGCCAATTGAGCACTTCCGGTGTCAGGTTCGATGGCGCCCGGCCATAGACCTCGGTGTAGCCGGCCCGGAAGGCTTCTTCGATGCGCTCGACGGCGTCTCCGCTGGCCGCATCCTGCGGCAGGTCGACGCGCAGTTCGTGATACTGCCCGGCGAAGCGCATCTCGGCGGCCAGCTGGTACTGGACCTGCTCGCGACCGGCGATACCGGCGAATGCCCGGGCTGCTTCATCCCGCATCTCAGCATAGAGCCGATCCACGAGCGACCAGTCGGTTTCATGGAGCAGCGTCATGTAGGAGCGCGCGAACGGCAGCGACATCGGTGCGGTCAGTGCGCCGATCGCCGAGGCGACCCCGGCGCCGAGCGGTACGACGACCTGCGTAATGCCGAGAATGCGCGCGACCTCGACCGCGTGGGCCGGTCCGGCGCCGCCGAAGGCGACGATGGCGGCATCGCGCGGGTCGCGATTCCGTTCGATCAGGTGTGTACGCGCCGCCTGCGCCATGTTCTCGTTCACGATCGAATGCACGCCCCAGGCGGCGGCAACCGGATCGATCCGCAGCGCTTCGGCGGCATATGTCTCGATCGCCTGCCGCGCCTTTGCCGCGTTGAGCGTCATGCGTCCACCGAGGAAATAGCCGGGATCGAGGTAGCCGAGTACGACGTTGGCGTCGGTCACCGTCGGTTGCTCACCGCCGAGGTCGTAGCAGGCCGGACCAGGGTTCGATTCGGCGCTCTGCGGTCCGACATTGAGCAGTCCGAGGTTGTTGAGGTGCGCGATACTGCCGCCACCGGCGCCGATCTCGATCAGGTCGATCGTCGGTGCCATGATCGGTAGCCCACTGCCCGGCTTGAAGCGATGGACACGATCGGCTTCCAGCATGTGCGACTGACCGGGCGTCCCTCCTTCGATCAGACACGCCTTGGCCGTCGTGCCGCCCATGTCGAGCGATAGCACGTCATCGTGTCCGGTCAGCCTGCCGTAATGACTGGCGGCAAAGGCTCCGGCGGCCGGCCCCGATTCGAGCAAACGGATCGGGAAGTCGATGGCCGCTTCGGCGGTTGAGATGCCGCCGGAGGAGAGCATCATGTACAGCTCATGCTGAAAGCCGAGATCGCGGAGTTGCTGTAGCAGATCGGTGATATAGCGGCGGAGCAACGGCTTGACGTAGGCGTCGGCCGCGACGGTCGAGGTGCGCTCATACTCGCCGATCAGCGGCGCCACCCGCGACGAGAGTGAGACGGTGATCTCGGGCTGCTCTTCCTGGATGATCTGGCCGATGCGCCGTTCGTGCTCCGGATTACGATAGGCGTGCATCAGCGAGACGGCGATCGACTCCACGCCGCCGGCCACCAGTTCAGCGACGAGCCCCCGCACCTGCGCCTCGTCAAGCCGCGCGATGACGTCGCCATCGCGCGTTACGCGCTCGTCGACTTCACGGCGCAGCTCGCGCGGGATGAGCGGCGGCGGATAGGGCGCGAAAAGATCGTAGATGTCGTAGATCTGTTCGATGCCGATCTCGAGTACGTCGCGAAAGCCCCGTGTCGTCAACAGCGCCGTCTTGACGCCACGCCGCTCGACGATCGCGTTCGTCACGATCGTCGTGCTGTGCACCGCGTAGTCGACTTGCGCGGACGTGGCGCCGGCCATTTCCAGAATCTCGCGCCAACCGCGTATGACGGCTCGCGCCGGTCGTTCGGCGTCAGTCAGAACCTTATGGAAGGCGGCCGTCGTCCCGGCTTGCACGTCGAACAGGACGAAATCGGTAAACGTTCCGCCGACATCGACGCTCATGGCGTAGCGATCTGACACTCAGTGATCTCCCTGTACGCGCAATTCAGCCGGGCCCACATTTGAACTGGAATATGCGATTCGAGCGCAAGAATCGCTCTTTCAGCGTCTCAGCCTACGAGACGAGCGGGTGCCGGTCAAGCATGAATTGACGAACCCGTGCGAGCGAGACGAACCGCCTCGAAATGGCCGGCTGCATGGCCGATCGAGCTACAGATTCTTCAGCCGCGGGTCGAGGTAGTCGCGGAGCCAGTCGCCGACGACGTTGATGCCGAAGACGGCGAGCATGATTGCGATGCCGGGGAAGGTGTACATCCAGTACTGCCCACTGATGATGTAGTCGCGTCCGGCCGCGACCATGCCGCCCCACGTCGGCACATCCGGTGGAACGCCCAGGCCGAGGAACGAGAGGGACGCTTCGGCCAGGATCGTGCTGGCGACCGCGAAGCTGGCGAGCACAATGATCGAGGCGTAGACGTTGGGAAGGATGTGCTTGAGCATGATCGCGCCGTCGCGGGCGCCGATACAGCGCGCCGCCTCGACGAACTCCGTCCGCTTCCAGGCGAGCACCTGCCCACGGACGACACGCCCATAGGTGACCCAGCCGGTAATTCCCAGAGTGATGATGATCTTGTCCAGCCCCTGGCCGAGAACGGCCAGGATTGCGATCGCGAAAAGGATGAAGGGCACGGCGAGCTGAATATCGGCGATACGCATGATGACGTCGTCTATGAAGCCGCCGTAGTAGCCGGAAATCAGACCGAGCGTTACGCCGATCGCGCCGGCGATGAGCACGGCGACGATGCCGACCGTGAGCGAGATGCGCGCGCCATAGAGTACGCGCGTGAAGATGTCACGGCCGAGGGCGTCCGTGCCGAGGAGATGTTCGGTTGAACCGCCCGAACTCCAGGCGGGAGGCAGTTTGCTATCAAGAATGCGCCCCCTGCGCGGATCCTGGGAGCTGATCACCGACGCGCCGAGCGCGGCGATGACGACGAGAACCAGGATCACGACGCCGATCGTCGCCATTCGGTTGCGCAACAGGCTGCGCAGGATAGCCGGCAGGCCGCTCCGAGGAGACTTCCCAAATTCGGTCAGCTCATGCCTACTCTGGTAGCCATGCCCCTGATCGACTGCGGCGTCGCCATCGCCTCGCTCAATGGCCGCGCCCTTCTGTTCTGCCATGGGAATCTCCTCACTCACCAGATTTCCAAGCATCACTCGGTTTCGGGCCGATATCTCGCGCTTCCGATGCCGCGTTGCCCCGGATCATGAGTAGCGCACCCGTGGATCGAGCAGACCATAAAGCAGATCGACCAGCAGATTCAGAATGACGAAGATGATGGCCACGACCGTGACCGTGCCGACCACCAGCGGGAAATCGCGTTGCTGAATCGCGAGGATCACCATGCGTCCGACCCCCGGCCAGGCGAAGACGGTCTCGGTAATGACCGCGCCGCCGAGCAGGTTTCCGAACTCGAGTCCGAAGATCGTCACGACCGGGATGAGCGCATTCTTGAGCGCGTGCCGCCAGACGACCGTATTCTCGGTCAGCCCCTTGGCTCGGGCGGTCTTGACGAATTCCAGCCCCAGAACTTCCAGCAAGCTCGAACGTATCAATCGCGCGTTCCGCGCGAGTGAGAACGTGCCCAGGGTGATCGCGGGTAAGACGAGGTGACTGAACTGGCTCTGAATGCCGCCGCTGCCCCGGCCGAAGCTGGGCAGGATCTTGAGTTGCCCGGCGAAAATGTAGATCAAGATGATGCCGAGGAAGAAGACGGGCAGCGATTGCCCAAAAAGCGCGCCACCCATGCTCAGGTTGTCCCAAATCGAATTGCGGCGCGTGGCAGAGATGATTCCCACGGGTAATGAGATCACGAGCGACAGCACGAAGGCGGCGATCGCCAATTCCAGCGTGGCCGGCAGGCGCTCGACAACCAGATCCCAGACCGGCTGATCCTGGCGGAGCGATGTACCGAAATCACCGTGCACCGCGCCGCTCATGAAGTCGGCGTACTGCACATACCAGGGCCGATCGAAGCCCATTTCGTGCCGAATCTGCGCGATATCATCTTTCGTCGCATCAGGACCGACGAGCAGTTGAACCGGGTCGCCGGTCTGATAGAGGATGATGAAGACGAGGAAGGTGACCCCTACAACGACCAGGATCGACTGGAGCAGTCGTCGGATTACATAGCGGCCCATCCCCGCACGTCCTCAATCTTGTTCGATTCCCGGCAGTCTCAACAATTCTGGTTTTCCGGCGCCCCACACGATGAAAGACCGCGCGGGACGCCGGAAGATGATCAACTAAATTGCCCCGGCCACGTCGAGGGCGAAGATATTCTCATCGGCGCGAGCTTCCCAGCCCATATCCTTGGTTGCACCGTAGAAGTCGACCTGATGCCAGATGGGAACCCATGGGCAGTCATCGTAGATGATCTGCTGCAGCTCGTCCATCAACTGCTGGCGCTGTTCGGGATCGATCGTCCCGCCGAGCTTGGCGTACTTGGCGACGAAGTCGTCGTTCTGCCAGCGCGTGAAGTTCAGCGAGTAGTCCGGATGGACGTAGAAGATCTCCTGCTGGCCGCTGAACGGTGAGCCGAGACCGAGGAAGAAGAGTGGATCGAGATCGCCTGATGGGATGAGGGTGCCGGCGTAGAGCGACCACTCCAACACCTTCAGGTTCACCTTCAAGCCGATGTCCTGCCAACCCTGGGCGAGCGCCTGCGACATTTCAGCGTCTTTAAGGTAGCGGCCGCTCGGTCCGTCCATGGTGATCTCGAGGCTGCTGTCGACGCCGGCTTCCTTCAGAAGCGCCTTGGCCTTTTCCGGATCGTACGGATACGGCTTGAGCGCCTTGTTCTGGTGTGGCGGGTTGACGATCGTGGCCGCCCGCTCGCCGTTGCCGGCCAGCAGCGCCTTACTGATCGAATCGAAGTCAACCGAGTAGTTAAGCGCCTGACGGACGCGCTTATCGGTGAACGGTGGTTTGTCGCAGCGGATACCAACGAAAATGATGCGGCCGCCAGTCACCTTGGAGACGCGGCCCTTATCACTCTTGTCGATCTGATCCACCAGGTCAGGCGTAACGTTGACGATGATATTCGCCTCGCCGTTTTGCAGCGCGACGGTACGGGCCGACAGCTCGGGCACCGGACGGAAGATGACCTGCTTGATTTTCGGCGCCCCCTGCCAGTAGTCGGGGTTCGCATCCAGCGTAATATGGTCGTCCTTCACCCACTCGGTGAAGGTGTACGGGCCTGACCCGATCGGCTTCTTGCCATTGGCGGCGATCGTGTCGGGGCTTTCGTCCTTGTAGACGCTCGGTGGAACGATCTCGAAGGTCGTGAGCAGGTCGGGGAAAATCGCGGCCGGCTCGGTCGTCTTGATGCGGAACGTGAGGTCGTCGACCTTTTCGCCGGAATCGTAGTGAATCTGCGTATCGATGTTGTTCACGATCGGTTTATCACCGACGGTCTTCTTATTGGCGCGGTCGAAGCTGAAGATGGCGGCATCGGAATCGACCGGGTCGCCGTTGTGGAACTTGGCGCCCTTGACCAGGGTAAACTCCCAGGTATTGTCGTCGATGTTCTGCCACTTCTCCACGATTCCCGGCTTGATCTCCAGCGTCTTGGGATCGCGCTTCAGGAACATATCGAAGACGTGCAAGTTGATGTTGAACTCCGGAGTGGAGTTGCGCAGCAGCGGGTCGAGGGTGTTGGCATCGACGCCTTGCATGACGACGAGTTTTTCCGGAACCTCGGTGCCGCCCGCCCCACCACTGCTCGCGCTGGTCGCCTCCGGCGTTGCGCCGCCCGTTGTGGCGGTGCTCGATGATCCGCCGGTCGTCGTGGTGCTCGATGAGCCGCTGTCGCCGCCGCTCCCGGTCGTTGCCGCGGCTGGGGTATCCGAACCTGAATCACCGCCGCAGGCGGCGAGCAAGGCGCCAAACATCGGCGCCGAAATACCGAGCGCGGCCGCGCGACGTAAGAGCGTTCGACGATCAACGGTCCCGCTCAAGGCATCGGACAGCAGATGTTGGACAGGAGTCCTCTCCTGTTTGTCGGACATAGCTTTGCTCCCCCTCATTGCCACACAATCGTCGCGCACTCACGCGCGCATGCCACCAGGCCGAGACGCGCGCCAGAGTCGCACCCTGCGAGACCGGTGGATACTGGCCGTTGGCCAACAAACCATGACAAACGATTTGGAACATACCAGGAGCCGGCATCACAGAAAAAACGGCCTCGCGTGCCATCTCGTCGGACGAGCCTACTCCGCGTACCTCAAATCAGAAGTCATTGTCCACCAGTACACCGTTACGCCAGCCACGGTATATTCGATGGACCGCAACGACACGTTCCAGGGCGTCCTCGGTTCGCGGATTATAGGTTCGCTGAATCAAACTTGTCAAGGAGGCACGGTTGCCGAATCGGACGTAAGCGCGAACGAAACGTCGCGCACAATCTGGTTCCAGTACGGTTGTACGTGACGCGTGCACGCGTTCTTATCTCTGGAATCTGCCACGCAGGGCGCGGCATTCAACCTTGTCACGTTGCTCACGGCGCGGAACTGCATCGTCGCATCATCCTCTGAATTTGAGCCGGGAGGTTGTGTTTGACTTGACGGACCGGACACCGGTGCGAGAATCGAAGTTGGCAGCGCACGCATGGATTGACCGGTGTGCAGCGAATCGCCGCTTCGAACGGCGATTTTCCACGTGCAGGCTGGGAAGGGAGCACCGAAAATGATGACGCTGAACGAGACAACTCGCGCGATGGAGTGGCGCTTGGTTGGGCCGCATCGCGGTGGCCGGGTGGTGGCCGTGGCCGGTCATC
>CALAGB010000034.1 GCA_937891245.1 uncultured Thermomicrobiales bacterium
GGAGACGTTCATTATTCGCCCAGACGGGACGATCGCACAGCACTGGATCGGGCCGGTTACTGATCAGCAGATCGACGCGCTCATCGCGGATGCCCAACGATGAGGCATTCCTGGTCGCGGTTCGTTCCGGAGCGGAATTCCGGCATCTTGTGGCGAATCCGCGTCATACTATGGATTGTTACGGTCTTCATGCTGGCGGTCTTGGCCGTCCGCAGCCCGTTCCTTCCTGATCTTGCGACGAGCACCACAGAACGCCTATCCCAGGTCCAGTCATGGGCGGAGAACGTGGCCGACGCGCGGAAGGCTCGTGGGCCAGCACCGGATTTCACGCTGACCCTCTTCAGTGGCGAAACCATTCGACTCGCCGACTTCCGAGGAAACGTCGTGGTCGTCAACTTCTGGGCCTCGTGGTGCCCGCCGTGCCGGCGGGAGGCGTCCCGACTTGAAGCCGTCTATCAACGCTACCGCCCACGTGGCGTGGTCTTCGTCGGGATCGACGTTCAGGACGAGGATGCGGACGCGCAAGCCTTCATCAAGCAATACGGTATCAGCTACCCGAACGGTCCGGATCGATCATCGCGGATTGACACCGACTATAGCGTGACCGGACTTCCGACCACGGTCGTTATTAATCCTGATGGACAGATTCACCGTGTTTGGCAGGGCGAAATCCAGGAGGAGCAATTGACTGGCTTTATTGAGGAGACGCTTCGGTGAATGGGCTTGTTCCCGAAATCGGTTGGGCGCTCGCCTTCGGCGCGGGCATGGCCTCGTTTTTCTCTCCATGTGTCGCGCCGCTGATCCCCGGCTACATTTCGCTTGTCTCCGGCGTCTCGATCGATCAACTGGCCGTAGGTGGACGTGCGCACATGCTGCGGGCTCTCCGCACGTCGCTGCTCTTTGTGCTGGGGTTCGTCTTCGTCTTCGTGCTGCTCGGTCTCGTGGTGGCCAGCTTCGGCGGGCTATTCGGCCCGAGCCGCCGGCTGATTAACCAGGTCGCTGGGGTGATCATGATCGGAATGGGGTTGCTGGTGCTTGAGGTGGTGCGCGTGCCATTTCTCTATCGCGAGCGGCGGATTCATCTTTCTGCTGAGTCGCTCGGCCCCGTTGGCCCCACCTTGCTCGGCATGCTCTTCGCCTTTGGCTGGACACCCTGTGTTGGGCCAATCTTGGCTGCGATCTTGTTCTATGCCGGGACGACGCAAACGCTCGGTCAGGGTGCCTGGCTCCTCCTGCTCTATTCGCTCGGAATGGCGATACCATTTGTCGCAACCGGAGTTGGCTTCAGCCGGATGCTGGGGGTGTTGGGCTGGGTTCGACGCCACTATCGGCTGCTCAACTGGATAAGTGGGCTCGTGCTCATCGGAATGGGCGTGCTGTACCTGATGAATATGTTCTTCTGGGTCAACATTGCGACTCAGCGGTTCTACTACCGCTTTTTCTATTAGGAACGGGCCGGCGAATGAATGACGGCTCGTGTGCTGATCGAATTGTGCGGGTGAGCGCGGGCTCCGAAGCTCAATCCGGTCGTCTGACGATCCGGCGACTGCGGTTGCGATGGCTCGTCGCGGCACTCGCTCTGATTCTAATCATTACTGGAGCGGCAGCGTTTCGCGCCCGTTTATCGAACTCGACCTCGCCAGCCACGGATCAGTCCTATTCGGGCTCCGAACTACGTGGTTCTGCCCCGGACTTCCGGTTGGTTGACCAGCGCGACTCCTCAGTGCAGCTGTCCGACTTCCGGGGGAAAGGGGGTGGTCTTGGCATTCCTGGATAGCCACTGCCAGGACGTCTGCCCACTGTCGGCCCAACACCTACGGCGTACGTATGAGGAGTTGCAGCTCGTCGAGGCGATGAACGTCGTATTTCTGTCCGTCAACGTTAATGCCCAATTCAACGCCGTGTGTGACCTAGCGACGACGACGGATAAGTGGCAGATGGGTCAGACCCCGAACTGGCATTTCTTGACGGGGATGAGGCGGCTCTGCAAGCCGTGTGGAAGGTGTACTCGATCCAGGTCGTTCCCAGGGAGGCGGCGAACTGAATCACACCCCTGGTATCTTCCTCATCGATAAGCAGGGCCAGGAGCGCTGGTACGTCACCACCCCGCTGCAAGATGCGACTTGGACGGGCCGGTCCTCGGCGACATCCTACCCAAGCGCATTCGTGAACTCTTCTAACCCTTCGCAGGCTCGAGCCACGCCGCCGCATCCTAAGATGCAAGGACGGAGGATAGCCTTGACTGCTGTCGGCGTCGTAGCACACCGCTCGGTAGTAGGCGGCCCCTTAAGCACCTCGGTCTTCGGACACCTTTGTTGAGCGCCCACACGACGACTACGAGCCAATTTGGGCACGCTGGGCCAGCTGTCTCCTCGGCATCTGGCTCCTCTTCGCCCCGCTTGTCTTCTGGGCGTCTCGCCCGATCGCCCATACCAACGACAACTTGATCGATGCGCTCCTTATCGCCTTCGCCATCGTGGATTCCAGCATGCCGGACATGCGGACGATGCCGAGGCCAGACATGTTACCCGACCGGTCCTACGATCCCTCGAACTAGATCAAGCGGGTTCCGCCGATTGCGCTGGCCCTCATTAGCTTCTTCATCGCCCGCTTCGTGAACGCGTTCCACGTCGCCTACATCGATCGTGCCTGGGACCTTTTCTTCAGCAGCCGTACGATGGAGGTGCTTCCCTCGAACGTCTCTCAGATGTGGCCGATCCCCGACACCCGACTCGGGGCGCTCGTCTACCTGCTGGAAGCGCTCTCCGGCATAATGGGCTACCCGAATCGCAGGCGAACAATGTCCTGGATGGCTCTGATGTTTGCCAACCTGGTGGTGCCGCATGTGATCGTCAGCACCGTGCTGGTCAACCGGCTGGTCAATCTGACCGGTCCCGCCTT
>CALAGB010000035.1 GCA_937891245.1 uncultured Thermomicrobiales bacterium
TCATCTGCTCGATGATGTAACGAGCCGCTTTCCACTCGTCTTCGCTACCGGTGTCGCGGAACAATGTACTGAAACGGTTCAGATGCTCCTGCAGGTGTTCCGCCGACACCTGCTGACGCACCTCATTCTCAAGATCAATCGTGCTTTTGCTCACGAACGTTTTCCTCCCTGTGCCGCTTAGACCAGCGCGGGTTGTGGGCTGGTGACCAGCTCTCCGATGACTCGACCGAGAATGGAGCGTGCGAGGATGATCGGCTTTCCCGTGACCTCCGCCACGACATCGCGCATGGCGACGTCCATACCGATGCAGGTCATCCAGATAAGGTCGCACTCGGCGTCGCGCAGCAGTTCCGCCGCCTGCCGCGCCAGGTCGAGCCGGGCCGGCCCAGCATAGGGCGAGGCGCTGGTGACGACGGCGTCGATGCCGAGGGACTGGTAGCGCTCGCGCTCCTTCTCGACCTGTCCCGCCGACGGTTTGATGATGCCGAGCCGGCGGCCGTAGGCGAGCGCGGACACGACGCCCGGGAAAACGCGCCCCGGATTAACGACGAGTTTCGACGACTTGATATCGCTCCAGTCGGCGCCGCAGAGGACGACGACCAGATCGGCACCTTCATCCTCAACCAGCTCGTCGACGAGGCGCTGCATGCGCGGGAAGATCTTCTTGTGCGAGAGAAGCGTCTCACCGCCGGACTTCAAGCGCGCCACGATCCCGACTTCCCCGTCGTCCGGACCGAGCGCCTGAATCTCAGCCGGCGTGAGACCGTTGAGATTGCCGCGTTCGACGATATTGATGTCGGGCGGCAAAATTTCACGAATCCACGGCACAACGTCGTCCCGTGGCGCCTCAGCGATCGTTGCGAATCCGATGGTACGCATAACGGACTCCCTTCGTTGCGAACAATCCATCGTGGTTAACCGACGCTACGTCTCCCTCCCTTCCGCGTCAGGAGGCGACATTCACGATATCCCGCGCCAATTGGGCCAGGCGGGTTTCTTTGTCCCGTCGTTGATGCTCAGCGGCCAGTTTGGATGCCGTCTCTTCGTCGCGCGCGATGATGGCGTCGAGGAGCGCGCGATGCTCCTGCAGGATCTCTTCGGCCCGCCCGGGTGAATCGAAGATGCTGACCGGTGATAAGCGGAGCCGATTGACGAGTTGGCGCAGCGTCCGCGCGAGTTGATCATTACGCGCGGCGGCGTTTATCGCCTGATGAAAGCGTGTATTGAGCAGCCGGAGTTGCAGCGTGTCGTGATTCTCGGTGAACCCGACTGACTCATTATAGATCTGCTCGATTGCGAAGATGTCGGACGGGCGAGCGTAGCGTGCGGCCAGACGAGCGGCAAAGCCTTCGAGCACTTCGCGCACCTCGTAGATCTCGGAAATCGTCTCCAGTGTGTTACTGGCGACGACGAGACCGACGCGCGGCTGACTGGCGACGAATCCGTCGGCCTCCAGCCGCATGAGCGCTTCACGCACCGGCGTTCGGCCAAGCTTAATCGCCTTGGCAACCGGAATTTCAGCGAGACGCTGACCAGAGCGTACTTTGCGATTGAGGATCGCACCGAGGATCGTGTCGTAGGCCTGTTGGCTGCTCGATGTGCCTTTCGGCTGTATGGCCGCGTAGTCGGCCAGTCCCTGCAATTGGGGGTCGAGCGCTGGCCTATTCTCGTTCCCATTGCTGGTCATCGATCGCCTCAGCATTCACTGTCTCCTAACGTATGCAATTGTATACAATAGCTTGAGAAGTTGCAATCAGCCGCGTCGCCCCGCGCGTTTACGCGAAAGGAGGTCGAGCATACAGAGAGCTACGCGCGACGCGTTGCCGAGCACGACCACCGGGCCAGCCCCAGTATCGGCCGCGTCCATAGTATGCCAATCGAACTGAGTCGAGTACGGATCGCAGAACCGACCGGACGTCGATTCCGCTCGGAGCGGATTCTAGGAAATCGGCAATCCACCGTTTCGTTGAGCTACCGCACACGTCGAAAGGAGCGAAGATGCCTGCCATCGTTCAAGCCTCCGCTGAGTTGATCGATCGCGCCTCATCGAGCCGCCTCAACACGAGCTACGGCGCTTCGGCTGCCAGTCGCACACATGTGATGGTGCGCCTCACCGATGATGAAGGGCGACACGGCTCCGGTGAGGCTTCCCCATTGCCTTCCTTCACCGGAGAGACCGCCGTCAGTATCCAGCTTCAGCTTCGCCACGAATTTCTTCCCGCGCTCCTCGGCCGTTCCCCATTTGACCTGCACGCGATCCATCAGCAGCTTAACCGCCTGCCGGAGAATTCGAGCGCCAAGGCCGCCATCGACATCGCTCTCTACGATTTGATGGGGAAGCAGACCGGCCTCACGGTGACGCAGTTGCTTGGTGGTGCGGTGCGCTCAGACGTGCCGGTCACCTTTCCGCTCGGTATTGACGCAATCGACGAAACTGTG
>CALAGB010000036.1 GCA_937891245.1 uncultured Thermomicrobiales bacterium
AAGGCGAAGGACGCGGCCGGGAACATCTCCATGGCGAGCAATACGGCAACCGTGACCACCCCGGCCGACGCGACGCCGACGACGCTGACCTTTGTGCCGGATGCCGACACGTACGTCGAGCAGGCCAACCCTGGCACGAACTTTGGGACCGCGACGAAGCTGCTGGTCGATAACTCGCCGGTCCGCGAGGGCTACCTCCGCTTCACCGTCAGTGGGCTGAGTGGGAGTGTGCAGAGTGCAACGCTGCGGCTCTTCGTGACCGACTCCACCTCCAACGGCCCCGCGATTTATGGCGTCGCGGACACGACCTGGAGCGAAACCGGGCTCACCTGGAACAACAAACCGGCACGCGGCACGACCGCAACCGACAACAAGGGAGCGGTGAGTAGCGGAACCTGGGTCGAGTACAACGTCACTCCGCTGGTCACCGGCAACGGTGCGGTCAGCTTCGCGCTAATCGGCGATTCCTCCAACGGTTTGGATGTCTATTCGCGCCAGGGAACGCAGCCGCCGCAGCTCGTCGTCAAGGCCGGTAATAGCCCGTAACACGCGGGCTCCGGATCCCTGAGTCGCGTAAACGGGGAGGAGGCGCATCAGCCACATCCGGGCAGTGAGTGATTGGTCAGCCGTCCACGGGCACGTCATCAAGGTGGGAATATCGTGCGGATTTCAGGAAGCAAAGAAACGGGTTCGTCGATGACGAATGGCCTCGTGCGCCTCGCCGTGGTCGCCGCCATTGTCGTGGTGGTCGCATTCGCGTCGCGCCCGTTGATCGAGCTCCTGGCCGTCGCCAGCGATAACTCCGCCAGGCCGATTACGACAACGCATACGCTCCGCTTCGCGGCTATTGCCGATACCTACGTGTCCAGCGACCACCCGCAAACCAACTATGGTTCGGCGGATCGACTGGAGGTCGATGGATCGCAGATCCAGGAGACCTACATCAAGTTCGACATCAGTGGGGTCGATGGCGTGGTCACGGCCGCGGAAATTCAGCTGCACGTGACGAACGCGAGCCCGAAATCCGGCGGATCGATCGCACAGATGAGCGACGTGGCCTGGTCAGAGTCAAAGGTGACCTACAAGACCCGCCCGAAGATCTCAGGGGTGATCCTGTCGACTCTCGGTCCGGTCAGCAGGGGGGATGTCGTCACATTCGACGTCTCACAGGCGAACATCCAAAACGGTATCGTAAGCTTCGGAATCACCTCTCATCAGCGCGATGAGGCCGGCTACGCCTCGCACGAACAGGGTTCTGGGCCAGAGCTGACCCTTACGGTGCAGTCGAGCGCGACAAACCAAGCGTCGTCGGTTAGTGACCCAGTGCTGGTTGGGGCGGGTGACATTGCCTCATGCAACAGCAAGGGTGACGAGGAGACTGCCCAACTGCTCGCCTCAATCTCGGGCACGATCTTCACCGCCGGTGACAACGTCTACCCGAACGGCTCTGCGAGTGACTTCGCGAAATGCTTCCAACCATCGTGGGGGCAGTTCCTGAATCGCATTCGACCGGCTCCAGGGAACCACGATTACCGTACCAGCAATGCCGCGGGCTACTTCGCGTATTTCGGCTCTTCCGCCGGCAAGCCGGGCGAGGGCTACTACTCGTATGATCTTGGTACCTGGCACATTGTCGTGATCAATTCGAACATCGCGCGTGATGCGCATTCGCCGCAATATGCCTGGCTGCAGCAGGATCTGGCTGCACATCGCGGAGCGAATATCCTCGCCTACTGGCACCATCCACGTTACAGCTCTGGCGAGCATGGGGACAACACCAGCATGGACCCGATCTGGGATCTGCTCTGCGACGCGCACACCGACGTCGTTATCGTCGGGCACGACCACGACTACGAACGTTTCGCGCCGATCAACAAGGACGACCAGCGGGATAATGCGAACGGCATTCGGGAATTCGTCGTCGGGACCGGTGGCGCGAGTCATGACCACCTCACGCATGTGGCCCCGAACAGTGAGGTACGAGGATTTGACACCTACGGCGTGCTGAAGCTGACGCTGCACGCCCACTCCTACGACTGGCAATTCATACCGGTCGCCGGCCAGATCTTCACCGACTCAGGCTCAGCGCCGACGCATAATTGATGATTCTCGACGTGATCGCGCGGTACTCTGGGCACAATCGTGAACCGGAATCTCGCGGCTACACGGTGAGTCGCGTGCTGGGAGCGCCTTCCGGACGCGATGGTCATCCACGGCGGAGGGCGGTCGCATCTGCATACGCTGTTCGCCCGATCGGGCATCATGTACTCCACATACGGCGTCCCGAACCTGAGCGCGTGACGCCCGGCTGGGAAGAATCAGTGGGCGTCTCCCGACAGAAGTCGTGAAGGAACGTCCGTCGTCAAACCATCGACGCCCCAGTCAAGAACCTTTCTCGCCGTCGGCCCGTCGTTGATTGGCCAGGTGATTACCACCGAGACGCGGTCCTTCAAGGCGCGGACGGTCTCACGGTCCAGCAGTCGCACGTGAATCGAGACCATATCATGGTCGTCATTTTCCAGGCGCTGCCATGCCTTGATCAGTTGTCGCCGATTGCCGATCGAATGGACGAGTATTGCTTCCGGATATTGCCGGAACGCTTCGAGCAGCGTCCAGTTTTGAGAGCACACGAGCAGGGGACGATCCCAATCGTCGCTGCGTATGAGCCGCATGATCGTGTGTGGTAGGTACGGTGACCTGCCCTTGATATCAAGCATTAGT
Organism: uncultured Thermomicrobiales bacterium; assembly: GCA_937891245.1. Taxonomy (GTDB): domain Bacteria; phylum Chloroflexota; class Chloroflexia; order Thermomicrobiales; family Thermomicrobiaceae; genus CALAGB01. The sequence continues at coordinate 2,722 of CALAGB010000036.1, forward strand.
GTCATTTGTGGAGGCAGATGATCGAGGAGCGTCGAGAGTTCCAAGCGGGGTGCCCAGCCCGGCTCCAGTGACCAGCGGTCCCAGAGGATTGGGAGTGGACCGGCGGTCTTGGAGTGTCGTACCTCCACCCGTCCTCGATGCAGCCAGACGTCTGCCTCGACGACCGTTACGCCGGTGTTCGCCGCTTGAGCGAGTGCCGGCAAGGTGTTACCGAATCGATGTGCGATTACGAAGGGGCGCGACGGTACTTTCCACGATTGACGGTAATCGCGACCATCACAGGTACGTTGTTCTCCGGCCTGCGGGTCGCTGGACATCGTCACGATTCCATACTCGTCCGGGTTTCGCCCGGGCTGGTCGAAGCCGGCGACGCCACACGTCGCGTTACCCTCGTCAACTGGCCGCGAATCGTCGGTATCATCGTTACCACGAACAGGCTCATGAGGACCAACACTCCACCCGCGAGTCCGTCGATGATGTAATGGTTCGCCGTGAAAACGATGCCGAAAAACATCGCTAACGGCATCAGAATGCCAAGCAGTTTGATACCAAGCCTCCTTGCCTCACGGAAGATGGCAATGCCCATCAGCAGATTCCAACCGAAGTGGAGGCTGGGCATCGCCGCGTACGGATTCGTGAGGTTCGGAGGCTGAAGAACCCGGTATGAGTAGGAGTGGGTCGTGACGGTGTCGACGACGTCGAGGCTTGGCATCAATCTTGGTGGCGCGACTGGATAGAGGGCGAAAACCGCGATACCGACCGCTCCCGAGAGCAACATGACGTTGCGGTACGTTGGGTATTTGCGTCGATGGAGAACGATGAGCCAAACGAACGTCGCGGTAATGACAGGCCAATGGATCCAGATATAGATCCAGTTTGCAAGATCGACGAGATAGTCGAAATGGAGGATCGTCGCCTGGAGTTCGCGCTCGTGGAAGATCCCGAGTGATTGCTCCAGCTGGATGACCATCGTGGCGTGTGCATACGCGTCGGTGGGCTTCGCATCGACCAACCCACGCACCAGGAAGTAGAACAGCGCCGCAGGGGCGACGAGGAGCGCCTCGCGCGCCAATCGAATCTCCCACTTCATCGAGGCGGGAATGACGAAACGAAACAGCAGACAGCCGATGATGAGGGTCGCGAACGTCCAGCTTCCCCATTCGAGCGGGTTCCCGCTGATCACGACCGACGATGTCGGAAGGAGAGGCGCCATGGCGTTCCTCATCTCAACAGCGTGGGCCTAATTCGGCTCGAACGTGCTCACGTGCTCAACTCGTAGCGGGCGCGAGCCCACCATGATCATAGGGAGTGACGCATCACAATCGTGAAGTACTCATGAGGTCCGGCATGTCAAAGATGTAACAAGAGGTGGTTGACTGCTCGTCCCGTCGATGGCTCGGCGCGATCAGTCGCCTGCGAATTGAGTCATCTGCCGAGCATCATCACGAAGTTCATCAGCCCGATTGACCGGTCGGATGAGGACGCGGAACACCGCGTCAAACGCCATGCGCAAACAGGGTGACGGCGACAAGCGCACTCGGGATCGAAAACGCGACCGAGACCTCGCTCCATCGCCACAGCCAAACGATGACGCTGAGAGCCGCTGGCACGGCGAAGAACGCTCTTGACCGAAGCATTCCATGCGTTGCGGACCGACCGTACGGGAGGATCGGTGGGACGTGAACCCTCCGTCCGAGTTGGACGAGTATTCCCGCGATCAAGGGCATCCACACATCACCGAATCGAAAGAGTAACGTCGCACCCACCGCCGCCGGGAGCGGAATTCCCAGCTGCTGGAGAGCGACGGTCATGGTTAGTTCGACAATGCCGATGCCCTGGAAGACCGGTGCTACGAGCAAAAAGAGATTACCGATCGCGTAGCCTGCGATCGCGGTGGTCGGGGAGGTTCTGGCTCCCATCGCGAACAACGCTACGAGCAAAACCAACGCACTGGCCAGGTTCGTTGCGAGCGCAAACACGAATGGCCAGAAGAAGGCACCGGGCTGCAGGCGATGGTCCGTCAACTGCGCGAGGAAGCTCGCGATTCTCGACGGCAGCCGCTGGGCGAGCGCCGTTGGCAGTCCGTTGCCTCGTTGCACGAGGAAGAAACCTGCCAGCATCATGATCAAGAGCGCCGAGAGGACGACGAAGCCAATGAGAACTGCTGGCGACGGGCGATGGACAATGATCGCCGGAAGAAGCAGCGCCACGAACGCGGAATAGCCCGCGACACTGCGCACACCGAGCGCAAGAAGCGCATCGCCCGATCCAATGCCGTGGGTTTGGAGCCGGCGAATGAAGGCGTACATCGACGCCGGGCCGCCGATCGGGGTGATGGTTCCGACCACATGCCGCTCAAGGTGCAGATCGACGCAACGCTGCCATGAGAGACGGTGGCCGATCTGCCTGAGAGAGGACCGATATGTTAGGCCCGTCAGCCCGACCGCCACCGCCTGGATCGCACCCAATGCCAGAAGCCAGCGCCAATCAGCGTGTGAGAGTGCGGCTGCGAATTGCGCCAGTTCGGCGCGGCGGAAAAACACGAACCCTATGCCAAGAGCGATGAAGAGGAGAGCCCAGAACCGCGGGGAGCCGCAGTGGGATCTCTGATATATTCGCCCGAACTGTGTTCGCAATAAGAACTCCTGGGTGAGCCTGCCAGGGCGGCTTCAAGTTTGTATGGCGCCCCGCTACGAGATTCGGTACGCACCATCTGATCATCACGTAGATGGCAAGCGTATCGATTCCACAGTTACCGCTATCGCAGAGACGTCGCTACCGATCTCGAGCGGATTCTTTGTGTCGTCGAACGCGTCGAATGAGAGAGAACGTTGCTGCTCCCCGAGCAACTACGCTCTCTCCTCGGTGCGGACGCTCAGTCGTGCGAAGTCACGGACGGAGCGCACAGAACCGAGGCGATCGCCGTGCCATCGGCCACCGTTGATGACCCGTCCGGCTCTGATGACATCTGGCATCAGGAACCGTGCGTGGGGCCGCGCCTGCGCAAGTCGATGAGAAGATGAACCATCGAGAGTCGCCCGCACAGTCCAGACCGCCGGCGAACTCCCCGTGGAGTGATCCAGAAGCGAGTTGCGCAACGAACAAGTCAACGCGGTCAAGTATATATGTTCTGAGGAACCACTGTCACCCAGTATCACTCGCGACCCGTCAGGAGTCAGCCTCCCAGGGGTTAACAAAAGGCCGGGACCCCGCATTCGAACGAGGATTCCGGCTGCTGGTGAGCCGCCAGGGACTCGAACCCCGAACCCGCTGATTAAGAGTCAGCTGCTCACGTCCGCTCGCCGGAAATCCGCGTCAGATCAACGATCTTCGCCCTTGTTGCCTCCACGTTCGCCATCCGGACGCCACTGACTGGCTGGCGGCGACGCGCGAAGTATCCTCTTTTGCATCACTTTTTGCCAGAATATTGCAAGCTTTTTCGCCGTTGATGGCCTCTTGCTCGCGCTCGCGCCATCAGGTCCTTCTTGATCGATTATCTCTCGATCCGTTCCTCAACCTTCTGGTGCTGTTTGCCATTGCGGCGCGATGGACTCGAGAGTGACGAAGATGGCCAGACACCATACTGCAGTTCATAGTATTCCCATTTCTCTGGATTCTTCGACGCAAGATCTGACAGAAGGTCTGCCCCGTAGCGATGAATGCTCGCGAACATGGTGTCTACGGCACGACGATGGGCCGACGCGTTGATCGGCAATCCGAACTCACGCTCAAGTGCCTCTGCTTCCTCTTTGCGCGTCAATTCAGGGTGCTCGAGACGAAAGACGAGGAGCCAGGCCGCCAAACGTGCCAGGCGTACGTCTCTCCCCCTCCCCAGTGCCAGCGCGTTCTGCACCGCTCGCTCACCGCAATAGCGGGCGAACCAGTGTCGCAGGACGAGTACTGCCTTTTCGGTTGCATCGTGCTCACCCGCGAAGTGACGCTCAACAACTAAGCTAAGCTGAGGTGATCGGTACAAGATGCCGAGATCGAGGTGGTCAGTCTTCCATTCACGCAGGTATATGCTCTTCAGGATCTCGTTCAACGTGCCTACATGTTCCCTGCCCTTAGGTGGGCGCCCCTTGCCACGGGATAGGATCGGCGTGGGATCAGTTCGGCTGTACGGCATAATCTCATTCCGGAACGGCGGACTGGTTGGGTTCTTGATCACTGAAAACAGGGGTACGCTCGTCGATGTGCTGGACCAAATCGACACGGTCGGCGTGAGAACCACGTACTGTCAACCAAAACACCGTGAAACGCACCGCCTTCCAACTTCAGTCAGAATACCCACACGCGATTACGACTGGGGTACATGTGGGTCACGTGCCAGGGAGCTAGCAAGTGAAGTTAGCCTGAGCGATTTTGGCGACAGCGATGGTGCGTCATGCGTCACTGATCGACAGAATCATTCCTCGCTTGGATGTAACAATATTTCATCAAACTTTAAAGTGGCTGACACATTTTGGTGGTGTACACGATATCTGACACCACACGTGCGATGGTTCCGTGGCGATGCGGAGGAGTTCTTTCTTCGTCGAACGACGAACCTGAGCGTTCCTCTTCCCGATGTCTTTACGACGAAAGGCTATAGCCCGAACCCGAACATTCGCGCAGCCAACATTGGCGTGGATGGAAAGCACTCGCAGTCTCTCGCCAGATCGGTGCGAGCAGCCCCTGTTGAGTTCGTGAACCATCGATTCGTATTTGGCAGGTCAGAAGTAATGGAAGCGGATCGCGGCCCACGGCAGCTGCGCGTGCCGCTCGGGCAATCCGCTCTTCAGCCAGGACGTCGGTCGTCACCATCAAGATGGTTGGGAAGCCGTCATAGTCTTGCTCGGAGCGCCCGGTCTGACGATAGGCATAGTAGGCTGTGAACTTGGCCGCATAGTCACGCGCGCTCATGGTGCCGCGGTCGTATTCCAGGAAGAAGCCGAAGAGCTGGCCGTGGTGACGATAAACACCGTATGCGTCCGGTCGGAGATGTCCCCGAGCACACGCTGCTGCATTGCGCCACTCAACCAGCGCGTCATCGTGACCGGTTGCGGCCTGGTGGCGCGACAGTTCACAGAATCTCACGAAGACGCGATTGACGCCGCAGGTGTGATCGAACTGACGGATCAGTGTGGTACGTTGGCCAACCGGATGCTCAATACCACCGCCAGCGAGTCCGAGAGAGAGCGTCGCTGCAGACGGTGATAACCCGTGATGAGCGGCCACAAGCCTCAATCCTGTAACCGTTGCCTCGACCCATTCATCGCTGCTCTCAGGATTCCCGACCTCGTCCGGTTTGACGAGCCGCAGCACTCCGTCCGCGATCAGCCGGTTACGTCGCCGTCGAACCGACGGTGTCTCGACGGCAAGCACGGATGCAAGTTGACGCAGCGTGAGGAACGGATGCCGGGATACGAGGTCAACAAGCTCGAAATCTGTCGGCCCGAGATGAAAGGCCATCTGGCCCAACTGAACGGATCGACAAGACACTGCCGACGTAGGATTCCACGGATCGCATATTAAAGGAGGGAGTGGCGTGCCGGAACGGCTCCGCGGCTCAAGCGGTTCGAGCTGGACGAGCGGTGCCAAGTCGGGTACTCGTGCTCGGTGATCGTGACGTGCCCCCACTTCGACACTGTGGTCGCCACGCAATTTCTCCCAAGTGAGTAACGCGGGGGTCAGCGGTCTAAAGCCCCGCCGCCCTGCAAGCTCGTCGAGCAGTCGTTCCCATGCGTCGAGACGCTCTGGCGTAGTCGTGACGACGATCAAGGTCGGCATCATTCCAACGTCATGCGAAAGGTAGTCAGCGAGTCGGTCGAGCGAGGGACGAACGTCACGGAGCGGAGCCGTTCCCAGATCCGGATAGAGGAGAAATGCGGATACTTCCGAACTGCTTCTGAGGTCCACGAACGCGGGCATCTCGACCGTGACTGGAGTGACTCGGCTAGGCCTTTGAAATTGCCGTCGAAAGGGTCGCTCCCACCTCAGCAACTCGGCCGGGCCCGGCTGCGCAGCGACGACGAACGCGAGCAATTCGTAACAGGCGAGCACGTGAGGTAACTGGGCCAGCATGGCCCCCAGATCAGCAGTTCGCAATCGATGTTGGCGGGCGAGGACCGCAGGTTCGACCCCGGTGAGCAGTCCGACTGTCGCCAGGCCAAGATCAGTCAGGTGGTGCAGCGTTTGCCCGTGTCCTCGGCTGATCGCTGGCCGGACCGTCCTGACGAGTCCCTCTCCGCGGAGTCGAGTCAGGCAGCGATAGGTGGTTGCAAAACTCTGATGTCGCGTGAGTCTTCCGATCAACTGAGCGGGCAGCAGCGGTAGTTGCGAGAGCAAGAGCAAAATCTCGCCATCGCGCTCTCGGCTACGGATCAATGCGGCTGTTCGGATCGCGTCTCTCCATCGCGGCCGGTCGTTCATGGCCCTTCCTCTTGAGCAGGATCCTGGTGCGATGTATTGACGCGGAAATCGAACAACGGCGTTTGTTCCACCCTGGCTTCTTGCCGCTTGGACGGACGATGGTCATTCCGCTGCCGCTTCGCCTTCCGGGGACGTGCCGAAGTGGCGGCGAGATCACGGGCAACGCCGGTGCCCGTGCGTCCCGCTGATGGATGGCTGTCCTGAATTCGATCGAGCGCAGCCCGCAGGTCGCGTTCGACCGCCGCGCGATCGCGTCCGAAGCGTGCGGCCGAGACTGAAGCAAGATCCGCCGCCAACGTGGGGTCGCTATTGGGCGGCGCATCGAGCTGAACAGAGAAGGTCGGAAGCGGATCATCACCCGCGAATATCTTCACGTAGCACTGATGTTGAGGGAGCGAGACCAAATCTTGCTCATCCACCTCCGGCCCAAGCTCCTGAACGAGGTACCGCGCATCCTCTGCGCTCGTCTGAAAGGCAACCAGGCCGTCCAGGTTGGCAAAGAGGGTCGATCGCAGCGCGCGATTGTCGGCCCGGTCAACCACATCGAGACGAGCGAGGCTCTGCGTCGCCAGGATCAGATTGGCCCCGTACTTCGCCAGCTCGGCGAGAATCGACTCGTAGTCTGCCCCTGGCAGCGTGTGGAACTCATCAACGATGAACGTCACAGCTCGCCGCGATGCAGCTTCCAGTGCCGCTTGTTCGGCGACCAACAGCGAAACAAGATTCAGCAGGGTGGCGCCGATCAAGGCGGAAGTATCTTCGCCGACCACACCTTTGGCGGTGTTGACCACGACGACGTTGCCTGTCTCAAGCCATGCCGCTGGGTCGATGGTTGACTGTGACTGGCCGACGATGGCGCGTGCCACGCGACTGCCGGCAAAGCGCTGCACTTTCGTTTGGACCGGGTTGGTGATCTCAATCTGAAATCGGCGGTCGAGCCTCTCGAAATAGCTCGTCCACCAGATGGTAATGGCGAGATCGGTGACAAGCTCCAACACGCGCCGACGAAACGCCTGGTCGACCAACAGCGCGGGTACATCCAGGACGGTATGCTGTCGAGTACGCCCGCGCGGATCCGCCGCGCAGATGACGCGATTCGTCTCGTACAGCGTCAGCAAGGCGAAGCGGAACGCGTCCTCCATGCGCGGTCCCCAGAAGCGGTCGAACTCTCGCCGAAAAATGGTCAAGGTGTTGGCTACCGCCTTATCGCGATCACCGAAGAGGCCGACATCGAGGAGGTTGAGCCCGAACGGGCGCGTTTGCTGGCTGACATCAAGATAAACGACCCGGTCCTGCCGCTGCGAGGGAACCACGCCGAGCGTGGCGTGCGCCAGATCCTGGTGGGGGTCAACCAGCACGAGCGTGCGGTGTGGTTGCGTCTCCATGAGGAAGCGCGCGAGACGCAATAAGAGCGATGACTTTCCACGCCGCGTCTTGGCGACTAGGAGGAGGTGCCGATCGACCACTGATTCCGGCAACGCAACCGGGATCGGTTGACCAGTGTGAAATGCCACGCCAATGCGCGCGCCGTGGGCAACAGTCTCGGGACGCGGTGGACGCTGACGGGCACCGGTGCGCTCCAGCAGCGGCACGTCGGTGTCACCGTGGGGAAGGTGCCAGAGTCCCGCCAGTTCGTGCGTCGTGAGCACTGGGGATTGGCGTACGAGGCGGACGCGTGTTAGCTGAGCATGGTCTCGGCCATGCAGGTCAAGGCGGCGCGGTTCGAGCATGTTGCCGGCGGCTAGGCCGAAGGGCCGGTATGCTGCGGCGAGGCCCGCAAGGTGCTCGCGGATGTCCTCGGTCGAAGATGACAGGGGACTGAAGACGGCCAGTCGAATCTGGCACGTGTAGGCCAGATGCCGGATCTTCTCTTGGACGAGCTGACGGTCGTAGATGGGCTGGTGGCCGAGATGTCGCCAACTCCACCCGACAAGCGGGATACCGCTAACCACGCCACCGATGAGCATCGCGAGGTGTCCCCACGCGTCGGCCGCATACCAGTGCGCTCCTTGCAGTCCAA